>CALFBL010000338.1 GCA_937951695.1 uncultured Granulosicoccaceae bacterium
GTGGTGTAATCAGATCTCCTGATGGAAGCACAGGGAGTGAAGTCACCTACACGAAGGCATGGAAATGGATATTCACTATGGAGACACTGCACTGTATCGTCCACTTTTACCCTTAGAGGGTTGAAGTGGACACTCTGTCCCTGTCACTTTATGTCTTCCGCTTCGGTGATAAAAAGTATCTTTCTCTCTTTGGTAATTGTCATCAGGTCGTGTCGTCTCTGTCCTGATCTATTCATGTCTTCCTTTTTGCGGGCACACCCTTTCGGCTGGTACGAGACGGACTGCTTGTTCAACGTCTTTGCAGCATAGGCGGGATGCACACTCTCCTCGTTCGTGAGGAAAGGTTTCACTCTGAGAGGCAAACTCCAGTAGGCTTTGGTGTCACTGAAGACCCAGTCAAACAGGATCTTCGCGGGTCGGGATCTTATTTTTGACAGCGGCACATTTTCCCAGGTTCCTCGTGGGGAGGGAGTCACAAATGTGGGCGCCATTGTTTGGTCACCCACAGCCCTATTCACTTTGCGATAGGAATCCGACTCATAGGTCAGACCCGCTATCGCCACTTTGTCTATCAAATACAGTCCGCTGTTGTAGTGTACCGTCACATGCTGTTGAGCGATTGCGCAGCGCGAAAAGCTTGCCCAATCGGCGCTGACCATCACTACGACGACGACCAGCTTGCCCACCACATGAGCATGACCTGGCGGCGTTAGGCATGGGCCAATACCGAATGAGCGTGACTCAGTGGCGACCGGCAAAACCCATTAGGTAAAACGCTTGGCGAGTTCCGCAATATGCGACGGCCCAACACAGCAACACCCACCGACCAAGGTTGCGCCAGCGTCGATCCAGTTTGCCGCGAAGTGCGCGTACTGATTTTCATCCAAATCCTCTCGCTCAGTGAGTAGGTCCACCGATGCACCCGGCTTTTGAAACGCTTTTTCGATTTTGGCAAAGCCATTGGCATACGCACCAATCGGCACCTGCACATCGGACAGCTGCGGCATCGAAACACTGATGGCTTCCGGGGTAGAGCAATTAACCAAAAGCGCCTCAACCGGGAATTCAGACAGCAAGGGCAGAACGTCGATGAGAGGCTCACCCGAACGCAGTCGAGTCCCGTCGTGATCCATCACACTCACAGATAACCATACCGGCTTTCCTACCGTACACGCCCCCATGACAGCCCCACGCGCCTGATCAACTGAGCTCATCGTCTCCAGCAGATACAGATCCACAAACGGTGCATGCAACTCGGCCAGTTCTTTGAACAATTCAGCCGCCACATCGCAGCGCGGAGCCAGATCCGGTTGGAAAGAGCCACCGTTTGGTCCTAAGGCGCTTGCGACTCTGCCCGAGCCGTGAGCGTCCCGCGCTTTGACGGCAATTTCACAGGCTAAGCGGTTTAAAGATTCGAATTCACTCTCGATACTGAACTTGGCAAGCCTGTCACGATGCAGGGTATAGGTGTTGCACGTGGCGATAGCCGAACCGGCTTTGAAGTAATCGCGATGCACATCGCCAACCAGCTCTGGCTGTTCTTTGAGAATTTTCGTTGACCATAACCCATCGGGTTTGATATCCGATCGATGAACCAGCTCTTGCCCGATGCCGCCATCTAGTATTGTTATCGTTTTCATTTTCAACCTGATTCAGGAACGCATGCGTTCGGCGCGAGGATCATACAATGCTGACAGACTGGCCGTTGCGGATATCTGTGTTCCACCCACATCAATCGCCCATTCGGCACTTTCTATCAGTGCCTTGTCGATCTTATCGTTCTGTTTGACATAACCCAATCCCACTGAGCCCCCTAGCGTATGACCGTAATTACCCGAAGTGAGATACCCGGCAAGCTGGCCATTCATGAGAATCGGTTCGTGGTGATACAACTGTGGGTCAGGATCGTTCAATAAAAACTGTACCAAACGTTTATTAAAGTGCGAACCGCTGTCTTTTTGCCGAGCAATGGCGTCATAGCCAATGAATTTAACCCCTTTTTCCATGGCGCAAACAAAACCTACCCCGGCTTCCAACGGCGTATCTTCATCGGCAACATCGTGGCCGAAGTGCAAAAATTTCTTCTCGATCCGACAGCTGTCCAGCGCGTGAAGTCCTGCGAGTGTTAAATCCGCTGACTGCCCCTCGGCGACCAATCGGTCGAACACCGGAACGGCCATGTCGACCGGTACGTACAGCTCCCAACCCAGCTCGCCGACAAACGATACGCGCGTAACACGCACCGGCCAATAGCCGATTTCAGCCTCTTTACTGCAGCCAAACGGGAATACATCGCTCGCCAGTGACATACCGAGCAGGGGTTCCAAAAACTCACGACTACGAGGCCCCATCACGCCGAACACCGCCCATTGGTTCGTCACATCCGTGACGAAAGTGTGACTATCGGGGTCGATGTTCCGACGCAACCAGTCGAGGTCTTTATGCGTGGTGGCCGCAGCACTGACCGCCATAAATTGATGTTCACCCAACCGTGTTACCGTCAAGTCGGCTTCAACACCGCCACGATCGTTTAGCCAATGAGTATAAACAATGCGGTCCGCATCCACGTTTATGTCTGCGCTACAAATTTGCTGCAAGTTCTTCGCAGCATCCTTGCCCTGAATCAGATATTTTGAGAACGAGGATTGATCGAATAACACCACGCCCTCGCGGGCCGCTTTGTGTTCCGCGGCCGAATACTCAAACCAGTTCTGCTTGCCAAAACTGTATGCATACTCAGCCTTGACCCCAGGCGGTGCAAACCAGTTGGGCCGCTCCCACCCTGCGACAGAACCGAAGCAGGCATTGGCCGCTTGCAAGCGTTGATGAATGGGAGACATGCGCACCCCTCGAGCGGTTTCAAATTGAAGATACGGATAGTGGCGTGCGTACAGCAGACCCAGACTTTCCTCGACTCGCTCCTGAATAAATTGTTGCGTCCCCATAAACGGATACATCCGGCGGATGTCATTGGTCCAAAGGTCCAGCGGTGCATGCCCTTTCTCCATCCATTCCGCACACGCTTTGCCTAAGGCCCCGGCGGATTGAATACCAATGGAATTTAAACCACAGGCAACAAAATAGTTTTTCACGTTAGGCACTTCTCCGACATGCCATTGATCGTCGGGGGTAAACGATTCAGGTCCGCAAAAAAACGTGCGCCAGCCGACATCTGCTAACATCGGAATGCGTTGCATGGCGTGTTCCAACACCGGCATGAGCTGCTCTTCAGGATGACCTGGCAATTCATCAAAGCAAAAGTCTTTAGGTATACCCTGTTGTCCCCACGCCCGAGCTTTCGGTTCAAAAATTCCCACCAGTAAACTGCCCGCGTCTTCTTTGACGTACGTGCATCGATCGTGATCACGAAGGACCGGCAAATCGGACGTCACATCGGGATGCTTTTCGGTCACTGCGTAGTAATGTTCACACGCATGCAGCGGAATATTCACACCGTGTTGACGGCCGAGATTTCGCGCCCAAAGACCGGCACAGTTAACAACAAAATCTGTGTCGATTGTGCCACGTTCGGTGACCACACCCTTAACCCGTCCGTTCTCTATAAGAACGTCTTTAACCTCTATGCCTTCAATGCATTGGGCGCCGCGTAGTCGAGCGGACTTGATAAACGCCATGGTGGTATCGGTGGGGTTGGCCTTGCCGTCCTGCTCAACGAAGGTCGCACCGATAATGCCGTCATCGTTCAAGAGAGGAAACAGCGATTTTGCTTCAGCAGTTGTGATCGTATCCACCCGCGTTACACCAAACGCGTTGTTCATCGCGGCCACTCGGCGCAGCTCTTCCCAACGCGCCTCGCTGTGGGCAATCGATAGACTACCCACCTGCCGAAAACCAGTCGATTGGCCCGATTCTTTCTCTATCTCACCGAGCAGGTTCATGGAATATTCGAGTAAACGGGCGTGCGACTCATTTGCCCGCATGGTGCCTATAAGCCCAGCTGCGTGCCAGGTCGTGCCGCACGCGAATTGCTTGCGCTCAAGCAGCACCACGTCTTGCCAGCCCTGCCTTGCCAGATGATAGGCAACGCTGGCTCCGGTTACGCCTCCTCCAACAACAACGGCACTGGCTTTTTTCGGTAGGTCTTTCATAAGATTACCTTGGGTCTTGCTTAGGTGATCGTTGCCATGCCTGCGGCACGTTTCAACGCTGTGTGGTAGTCGGTGGATAATTCGTTCACCAACGTCTTAACCGAAACGGTGTTCTCAATGTTGCCAACGCCATGCCCGGCAGACCAGATGTCTTTCCAGGCTTTGGCCTCATCTTTAGGCGCCAGCAACTCTTCACCAAAATCAATTTTCTTATCTTGCGGATGCGAATCTTCGGATACCGATGCGAGGCTCGCAGCCAGGAAATTGGCGTAAACACCGGAGACTTTATCGGTATACACGATGTCTTTGGCGCTCGATTGCTCGATCATTTTCTTGTAGTCAATAGCCGCCCGGCTCTCGTCAGTGCAGATAAAGCGTGTGCCCATGTAGGCGTAGTCGGCACCGGC
>CALFBL010000339.1 GCA_937951695.1 uncultured Granulosicoccaceae bacterium
TGGTTGCGATTGGGGCTGCTGGCCTTAACCGCTGAGCGTTACGAACAGGCGCAAGGTTTTCTAACCGGTGTTTTGACCGACGAGCCTTTCAACGAGCTTGCAAACTTTAATTTGGCTCGAATCGCAGACCGTGATCAAGACTATGACGCTGCCATCGCATTCTACGACTCAGTGCCTGAAGGCGATTTTTTTCTCTCCTCGAAATTGCGTGCCGCTGAACTCAGTGCCAAACAAGGTGACGTGGACAGGGGCATAGCGCGCCTGCGAGAGCTTGCCCCGATCGCGGCGGGTACGGCCATGAAAGTTGAGTTAATTTCCACCGAGAGCCGTATCCTAGTGAGCGCTGATCGCCTTGATGAGGCGATCGCTGTGCTAACTAACGGGCTGGAACAGCACCCGGGAGACGCAGAGCTGTTGTATGCGCGCGCCATCACCGCCGAGCGGCACGGCGATAACCAGCGGATGGAAGATGATTTGGCGCAGCTGTTAGCCGCTGATCCGGACAATGCCCATGCGTTAAATGCGTTGGGATATCACCTGGCGGTCAACAACAAACGTCTCGATGATGCGCAAACGTATCTGGAAAAGGCAATAACACTGCAGCCGGGAGACGCTGCTATTACAGACAGCTTGGGTTGGCTGCGCTATCGTCAAGGTAGGCTGGAAGAGGCAAAGCAGCTTTTGAGTGATGCCTACGCGATCCTACCCGATGGTGAGATCGCCGCCCACATAGGCGAGGTGCTATGGATGATGGGCGACACCGCTGGTGCCCGGGCTGTGTGGAAAACGGCGCTCGAAAGTGAGCCAGATCATAAGGTGCTGAACGAGGTGGTTGATCGCTTGGTTAAATAGAAGAGATGAGACAGACGTATGCGTACGGCTTGGAGTAGAACGGGCAATGCATTGGTTTTGATGACCGTGGTCGCCTTAGTTGGGTGTGAGACTCATCTGCGGGCCGTAGAGGGAGGCGGTTCTGCCGACCCTGCCTTAGTCGCTGCGTTGCAGGAGAGAACAGATTGGTCGGTAAGAGGTAGTTTGGGCATCTCGACGGATCCTGGTTCATCGGTGCCCCGGCAGAATATCAATGCCAGTGTGTTCTGGGCTCAGAACCACAACAACGATTTGGAGGTTGTTCTGCGCGGGCCGCTAGGGATCGGCGAAATAGTGCTGCAAGGGTCGAATCAGGGGGCATCCTTGCGTCGCGGAAACTCCACTGCGACCGGTCGCGACCCGTCGCTACTGGTGCAGCAATCGCTGGGATTGGCGGTGCCGGTGCCGTTGGATGAGTTGTCATCTTGGATGCGTGGCCTACCGGGCACCGCGACCGAATTAACCTACGATACGATGGGACGGCTGCTCTCGCTGGTCTACACCGATGCCACCGATGTGACTTGGCGAGCCCGAATATTGCGTTACACCCGCTCGGATGCTTTGCAGGTGCCTTCGCTGATTACCGCTGAGGGTGGTCCCTATAACGTTCGTCTAGTGCTAAAGGAATGGAAGTTAGTTCCAGCTGACCCGATCGACTATCCCGTCGAAAATATCCCGAAAGGGCGATTAATAATTCCGGGAAGGAGCAGTTAAGCACCGTTCATAGGCATAACCTTTGTGAAATCCCCCCTTTGGAGGGTAGACAGCCTTTGAATTGCGGGCCGATGATCGTTACCATGGTCCGGATCGTGTTTCGCTAACTAGTTGGATTGCTCTTGACTGCTCGATGGTTGGCTCCGGCCAAAATCAATATGTTCCTGCACGTGACGGGTCGCCGGGCTGATGGCTATCATCTCCTGCAAACGGTTTATCAGTTTATCGATCTCTGTGACGTGCTAACGTTTGCTGTGCGCGACGACAACGATGTGCGGCTAAGTTCTTCGTTCGGCGAAGTGCCGCCTCAGGAGAACCTAGTGGTTCGCGCAGCCCGTGCGCTGCAGGCGCACACCGGGACGCGTTCGGGAGCAGATATCACCTTAACGAAACATATCCCTGCCGGTGGTGGGCTAGGCGGCGGTAGTTCCGATGCGGCAACAACACTGGTAGCATTGAACGAGTTCTGGCGGTTGGGGCTGAGCATTAAAGAACTGGCCGAGATTGGTGTCACAGTCAGCGCAGACGTTCCAGTTTTTGTTTACGGCCAATCGATGTGGGCGGAAGGCATCGGCGACAAGCTAACCCCGGTGGCGCCCATTGAGCCTTGGTATCTGGTCGTGAACCCGAAAGTGCAAATATCCACCGCTCTGATCTTTAACGTGTCTGAGTTAACCCGCAATTCACACCCCATTACCATTCGCGACTTTATGGACGGGCGCTGTATGAACGTGTTTGAACCGATTGTTCGGGCACGCTATCCTGAAGTGGCGCAGGCACTGGACTTGCTTCGTAAATTAAACCCTGAACGTCGAGCGAAGATGAGCGGCACAGGAAGTTGTGTTTTTACTGCGTGTCAAAGCGAAGAGCACGCGCAGCAGCTTTGCAGCGAACTTCCCGAATCGATGACGGGATATGTTGTGAAAGGGCGAAATTTTTCCCCGCTGTACGATTTTTCAGGCTAGTCTTCGCTCTTCTGATATTGGGCCGTCGCCAAGCGGTTAAGGCACCGGGTTTTGATCCCGGCATTCGGAGGTTCGAATCCTCCCGGCCCAGCCATCCTTCCATGATGCGTCAACTGAGATCATGCGCGATCCGAAACTAATGGTATTTGGCGGCAACGCCAACCCCAAACTCGCGCAAGCCATTGCCGCGTATTTGCAGCAACCGTTGGGGAAAGTCCATCTCTCCCGATTTAGTGACGGTGAGAGCGCGGTTGAGATCCTGGAAAATGTGCGCGGTGGGGACGTATTTCTTGTCCAGCCAGTGTGTCAGCCCACCAACGACAATCTGATGGATCTGTTGTTGATGGTCGATGCGCTGCACCGCGCCTCGGCTGAACGCATCACCGCCGTCATCCCATACTTTGGCTACGCCAGACAAGATCGCCGCGTCCGCTCGGCCCGAGTACCCATCTCGGCCAAGCTCGTGGCGAATATGCTCGATGTAGCCGGTGTTAATCGCGTGCTAACGGTCGACTTGCACGCGGAACAGATTCAGGGGTTCTTTGATATTCCTGTGGACAATGTATATGCCTCGCCGTTGCTGATGGTGGACATATGGCGCCATAAGTACAAAGACCTGATCGTAGTTTCCCCTGACGTGGGCGGGGTAGTGCGAGCCCGGGCCGTGGCAAAGCAGCTCGATGATGCTGACCTTGCGATCATCGATAAACGCCGCCCGCAGGCCAATCAAGCACAAGTGATGCACATCATCGGGGACGTGAAAGACCGTACCTGCGTCATTATTGACGATATGGTGGATACCGCGGGCACCCTGTGCAAGGCGGCGGAAGCCTTAAAGGCCCACGGCGCTGAGCGCGTAGTGGCTCTGGCCACCCATCCGGTGCTGTCCGGCGACGCTATTAAGAACATTAACGCCTCACAACTCGATGAACTGGTGGTGACCGACACCATTCCATTGACGACAGAGACCATGGCGTGCTCTCGCATTCGCCAGCTGAGCGTGGCTGAGCTGTTGGGCGAGACGGTTCGACGAATCCACGAAGATGAGTCAGTCAGTACGGTTTACATGGAATAGGTCTGACGGCGCAGTTTTTGAGCAGAAGTTGATATACTAGTTCGTCTTTGTCTGGTCGCGGACAAAGACACGATTGGGTCAATCCTGACCAAATCGCACATACAATCTCATTGGGAGACCTCGACATGTCAGACGACATCAACGTCGCTGCAGCGTCGCGTACGGTATTCGGAAAAGGTGCGAGCCGCCGCCTACGTCGCGAAAATCTGGTTCCAGCCATCGTTTACGGTGCTGAAGGCGAACCACAGCCGTTGCAATTGAAGCACAACGAAGTAATCAAACATTTAGAAAATGAACAGTTCTATTCCCAGCTGCTGCAATTGAGCGTCGATGGCGGGGAATCGGTTCGTTGTTTGTTGCGTGATGTACAACGTCACCCGTTCCGCCAGCAAGTGCTGCACATGGATTTCCAGCGTGTGGTTGCGGGTCAGGCGCTGCACGTGACCATTCCGGTTCATTTCGAGAACGAAGAGATCTGTGCGGGTGTTAAGACGGAAGGCGGCATGATTAACCGAACCGTGAACGAAGTAACGGTGGTTTGCTTGCCGCGTGACATTCCAGAATCAATCAATGTTGATATGACGAACCTCAAGATTGGCGATACGATCCATCTCTCGGATCTGCCCATGCCTGAAAACGTTACCCTGCTTGATCTCGGTGAAAAGGGTGATGATTCTGACCATGTGGTCGTGGCGGTTGTTGCACCGCGTGCCGTGGTTGAAGAAGACGATGATGCCGATACGGATGCACCAGCTGCCGAAGGCGATGCTGAGACAGGCGACGATTCTGACGAGAAGTCTGACTAAGCTACGACGTTCTTGGTCACGATCTTTGAAATTGATGGGCGCTGGCGGTGTGTTTCCCGCTGGCGCTGATCGATAATTCGGATGTGTGCAGATGGCCGGTGATCAAATCCAGTTCGAACTTGTTGCGGGGCTCGGGAATCCCGGCGCTGAATACGAAAACTCATTGCACAACGCCGGATTTTGGTATGTCGACCGGCTGGCGCAAGAGCTCGGCACCACCTTTACCAGCGATAAAAAAGCGTTCTCACACGTTGCCAAAGCGCGGCTTGCCGGGCGTAGCTTATATCTGGTGAAGCCATGGAACTTCATGAACAACAGCGGCCAAGGCGTGGCAGCGGTTGCGCGCTTTTTCAAAATCCCCGTGACTAAAATTCTGATCGCCCACGATGAGATCGATTTGCCGCCTGGTTCGATCAAGGTCAAGCAGGGCGGTGGGCACGGCGGCCATAATGGGCTGCGCGACATCATTGCAAAAACCGGGTCGAGCGATTTCTGGCGCTTACGCATCGGCGTCGGTCATCCCGGACATAAAAGCGCGGTATCGGGGTATGTATTAAAGCGAGCACCTGCCGACATTGAGCGTCCGGTAAACGAAGGCCTGGATGTCGCCATTCGTCAATCGCTCACGCTCATCGATGGGGATGTAAAAATCGCCACCCAAAATATTCACACGCACAAGCCGTCGTAATAAGACGCAGGACACGCCATCATGGGATTCAAATGCGGCATTGTTGGGTTACCGAATGTCGGGAAGTCCACGCTGTTTAACGCACTAACCAAAGCGGAAATAGCGGCCGAGAATTACCCGTTTTGCACCATCGAGCCCAACGTCGGTATGGTGCCGGTACCCGATTTACGGCTCGATGCGCTGGCAGACATTGTCTCGCCTGAAAAAATCATCCCCACCACCATGGAATTTGTCGACATCGCAGGTCTCGTAGCAGGTGCATCCAAAGGTGAAGGTTTGGGTAATCAATTCCTTGCCAACATTCGCGAAACCGATGCCATCGCACATGTGGTGCGTTGTTTTGAAAACGACGACGTAATTCACGTGGCCGGAAAAGTTGACCCACTCGATGACGCCGCCACCATCAACACCGAATTGCTGCTAGCCGACATGGAGTCGATGGAAAAAGTGGTGTCTCGCTTAGCACGAACCGCAAAGTCATCGAACAAAGAAGCCATCGCCGAGAAAGCGTTCGCCGAGAAAGTGTTAGCGCATTTAAATGATGGAAAACCTGCCCGTACCTTTGACGCCAGCTCGGCGGAAATGGCGTGGCTGAAGCTGTATCACCTGCTCACCATAAAACCCACCATGTACATCGCCAACGTGGACGAGGGAGGCTTTGAAGAGAACGCCATGCTCGACGCATTGACCCAACACGCGGCCAGCGAGAATGCCAGCATCGTGGCCGTATGTGCCTCCATCGAAGCTGAGATCATTCAGCTCGACGATGTCGATCGTGCCGAATTCATGGCCGAATTGAATCTGGACGAGCCGGGCCTGAATCGTGTCATCCGAGCCGGCTACGCTTTGCTTGGTCTACAGACGTTCTTCACGGCCGGTGAAAAAGAAGTACGAGCCTGGACCGTCAAAAAAGGATCCACCGCCCCGCAGGGTGCTGGACGCATCCACACTGACTTTGAAAAAGGTTTTATCCGCGCCGAAGTGGTCGGCTACGACGACTACGTCTCGAATAAAGGTGAGAGCGGAGCCAAGGACGCCGGCAAATGGCGCCTTGAAGGCAAGGAATACCTGATGCAGGAAGGTGACGTGGTGCATTTTCGCTTCAACGTCTAGCGAGATGCTGTGGCGCAATGCGCTTGACACAGTCGCCCAATTTGGCGATGATGGACGGCTTGAATTTATGGCTACATAGCTCAGTTGGTTAGAGCACAACACTCATAATGTTGGGGTCCCTAGTTCGAATCTAGGTGTAGCCACCATTTATTCTCGGCATTACAGAACTCGCCCGCTTATGCGGGTTTTTTGTGCCTGGTGTAAACGGCACGCTGGCACAACTGTCGATTTTAATGCTGGCAACGCTCTTCGTTAATAAGCTGGTTATTCAAAAATAACGCTACGCATTTTTCTGCAAGATTCTCGACGTCGAGAATATGCAATCTTTCCCAAACCTCTGGTTCAGTCGTCACTTCGCCTTTATAGCCTCGGTCTCGATCTGAATAATGACTTCATCACCCACCAGTCCATTGCCAACGGCGTAGGTCATGCCGAACTCGCTGCGATTGATCGTTGTGTTCATCGACAGGCCTAACACGTCGCGTTTATGTCCGAACGGGTAGGGTGCAGCTTTATTCAGGATCACCTCCAGCGTCACGGGCTGGGTCTGTCCGCGGATCGTCAGATCGCCTGTGATGGTGGTGCCATCGGCAGCGTTCGTGGCGTCGCCGCCTTCGGCTGTAAAGGTAATCAGTGGATGGGCTTTGACATGAAGAAAGTCTTTTGAGCGAACGTGCTTGTCGCGGGCCTTATTAAAGCTCTCGACTTTGGCGGCGTCGATGTTCACAGTGACTTTCCCCAGCTGTTGGGTTTCATCGTCGTAGAGGAATGTGCCGCTGAGTTTGGTGAAAACGCCCAAGGTTTTTGCGTAGCCGACGTGATCTACTGTGAAAAAAATGGTGGTGTGTTCGGGGTCGAGCTCGTAGCTCGCCATGTCGGCTTTCGCTACACTGCTGAGAAGGGCTGTGCTGCCAAGCAGGAAGGCGAGTGCGGTGGTGTATGGGATGCGCATGATAATGCTCCGGTCTGGCTGATCGAGGTAATAGCCAATAATCTGTTCTCAAGCCAGCATAAGCCAGAATCTGGTCTGACGGGGTGAACGTCACGTGCAAGAAATCTCGATAGTCTTCCGGTTCAAAATTGATCCGGACAATCCTGCAAGTGGAATTTATCGTAAAACCTAAAAACTAACGAAGACCGATGATCGAATTCGACCCCGACAACGCGCTCAAGGCCAGGACTGCTTCGCGCCCAATCGTCGTGTTCACACGGCTTGCGGCAGCACTTTTGGTCTTGGTCGGTAGCACCGCCTACCTGGCCTACGGCACAGCGGCGGTGGCCGTGGTTGTGTTCTGCGCGATCGGTTTATTGTGTCTTCGCGGCCTGATACACAGCTACCCGCATGAGGTGTTCGGGGCTTGCAATGGTGTGACGTTGGTGCGTACCGCCCTGGTAGCGCTGTTAGCGGAAGCGATAGTGTCACCCCCCACGCCGTGGTTCGTGTTCAGCGTGGCGCTCATTGCTTTTGCATCGGACGGCTTGGACGGTTGGCTAGCCCGGCGCGCAGGTCTCAGTTCGGTGTTTGGTGCGCGCTTCGACATGGAGGCTGATGCGTTGCTTGGCGCTGTGCTTGCGCTTATCTTGCTCACACATGGCACGCTCGGGCCAGCGATCCTTGTACTTGGGTTTTCGCGCTATGTGTTCGTGGTGGCGGGCTGGATCTGGCCTGCGTTACAAGGGCAATTGCCGGAAAGCTATCGCCGTAAAACGATTTGTGTGGTGCAAATTGCGGCGCTGATTGCGTTGTTGTGCCCGTTAACTCCAGCGCCGCATTTGCCGTGGATTGCATCCGGTGCTGCGGCTTTGTTGCTTTATTCTTTCGCGATCGATATCTGGGCGTTGCTTCACGGGCACAGCGAGAGACGCGTCTTGTGAAGCGCGCCACCGTGAAAAATGGCGTGTTTCTCGTCCTAGCAGCAGCGGTTATTTTTGCGGTTTTGGTGTTGCCCAATCATCCGGGAACGATGCGCTGGTCGGCGTTAAACCGTTTTCCGTTGGAATTGCCGGTGATTTTGTTAGGCATGATCGCTGGGGGTTGGAGATGGGGCATCGCGATGTTTGTCTCATTGGCGCTGGTCGCAGCGACGTTCATCAAGTTGGCTGACTACGGGATGTTCACCGCTTATAACCGAACCTTCAATCCCATTCTGGATGCCTTTTTAATTCAGGCGGGCATTGGCCTGCTGCGAGACAGTATCGGCATGCCGTTAACGATTCTGGTCGTCGTGGGCGCAATACTCGCATTGATTCTTCTGTTCTTCGCCATCCTGCGCGGACTGCGTGTGTGGGGGCGGTTAGCTGTCCCGCCTGCAGCGCGTGCCGCCGCCGCTATAGGCGCGCTGGTGTTTGGCGGATGGGCTGTGGCCGATGCGGGACATCACCTCGATTACTGGAAACTTGAACGTAGCCCGCCCGGTACTGCTTGGACCTCGCGCCTGAGCGTTAAGCGCGGTGTCGAAATACGCAATGCGGCGGCAGATTTGGCGCAGTTCCGTCGCGATGCCCGTGAAGATAGTTACGCCAACGACACGGGGCTGCTGGACGGTTTAAAAGACCGGGACGTTATCATCATTTACGTCGAAAGCTACGGACGGGCGAGTTTCGACAACCCGTTATACGCGCCCACCCACACAGCGACGCTGGCGGCTCAGTTGGGGCCATTGGAGGAAGCAGGCTTTGCGGTACGAAGCGGCTGGCTGACATCCCCTACAGTGGGCGGACAAAGTTGGCTGGCGCACGCTGCCTTATCATCGGGGCTGTGGACTTCCGACCATGGCCGTTACAAGGCCATGCTCGCCAGCGGTCATAAAAACCTTTTTCACATCGCTCAAGACGCCGGGTTTCGTACGACCGCGGTGATGCCTGCGATCACCTTAGCTTGGCCGGAGAGTGATGCAATGGGGTTTGATTTGATCTTTGCAGCAGCTGACATCCCGTACCAAGGGGAGCGTTTCCATTGGGTCACCATGCCCGATCAATTCACGCTGGCGACCTACGCAGACCTATTGAGTGATGACCCGCGAGCGGACTTTGTCCAGATCGCGTTAATTTCATCCCATGCGCCGTGGGTACCGATTCCCGATATGCTTCCTTGGGATGACATCGGCGATGGCACTGAGTTTAATGCCATGGCGATGCGTGGCCCCACGCCACGCGAACTTTGGAAAGACTACGACGATGTGCGCGACGCGTACCGGCTAGCGATCGATTACTCGTTACGGGCTACGTTTGAACACATCGCCCAGCTTGGGGGCGATGCGCCATTGGTTTTTGTGGTCGGTGACCATCAGGCCGCAGGATTTGTTGCTGGCAGTGACAATCGTGATGTGCCGGTGCATGCGGTTGGTCCGCCTGAGACAGTCGCGCGCTTGAACGATTGGGGTTGGCGAATTGGCATGATCCCCGGTGGTCCTGTGCGGCGGATGGATAGCTTTCGAAATAATTTCATAGCAGCGTTCAGCGGTGTGGGTATCGCTGGGGCCGCACCGTGAGTAGCCGAGTAAGTAGCCCTGCGAAGAGTGTGCTGAACGTTACCGTCTCGCTGGGTGTTTTGGGTTTGGGAATCGGTTGGGCTGACGCAGGTGCTGTAATAGATCAGTTGCGCGGGGCGTCTGTGAGTTGGCTTGTTTGGGCGGTGGCAGCGTTGACCTTGGTTACTGTGCTGATGGCGAAACGCTGGCAAATCGTCGCACGTGCATTTGACATCGATATCTACCTGGCGCGCGCCATTGCCGAATACTACATTGCCCAGCTGGTGAACCTCGTGCTACCCGGGGGCGTGGCAGGTGATGTGACGCGAGCTGTGCGTGCTCGACACGGTGCGGATCTAAGCCGCGCGGCGCGTTCTGTTGCCACCGAGCGAATCATGGGGCAGGCGGTTATGTTTGGGCTGCTTGGCATTGGGCTGCTCACCGCTTGGATCGTCCCTGGCGGTATTACGTGGCCATCGACGACTTGGGTTGCGGTTCTGGCAGGCATGTCGGTCATAGGGGTTATCGCGGTGCTCTGTGTAATGCCGCCGGGACGGGCCGATGCAACAAGGCGGTTCTTGAGACTCACCGTACGCCTGTTTGCACAACCTCATTTAGTTCTGCTCTCACTGATCATTGCGATGCTTTTGATCTTCAGCCTCTACGCCTGTGCCCGTGCAACCGGCACAACAATCCCAGCCGCCGGATGGCTAACGCTGGTGCCGCTGATCTTGTCGGCGATGCTGATTCCGTTATCGGTGGGAGGCTGGGGTTGGCGCGAAGGTGCAGCTGCGGCACTTTTTCCGCTCATTGGGGCAACACCGAGCGCCGGCATTGCAACTGGTATTGCTTATGGCGCGACGATGATGATCGCAGCGCTTCCTGGACTTATTTTCGCGTGGCGCTCTCATGCCGCACCCACATTCTCACCTCAAAATTAATCGCCCATTTCGTTATTCTTTAAACACTCAACCAGGGACTGACATGACACATTTTGTAAAATCCAACCGTCGAGCCTTTTTGCAAACCGGTGCAGCGCTTGTCGCGACTGCTGCATTGCCTTCGATGCCGGTATTTGCAGCCGATCCAAAGGCTGTGAACTTCCAACTTTCATGGTTGCACTCTGTGCAGTTCGGCGGGAGTCGAGCTCAAATGTATCACCCCTACCTTAACCTGCGTCCCATTCCTCATATCAGCCGGAACCTGGGAGCTGCACTCATGGGCCAAGGGACAACACAAA
>CALFBL010000340.1 GCA_937951695.1 uncultured Granulosicoccaceae bacterium
TGGTTACTTTCGTCATGCTGATCCGTGTTGCGATCATATTAGTCACGAGCTGCGTATTTTTAAACGGATGCGTCAGCATGAAAGCTCACCCGCCTGCCAATTTGGAGACGCAACAAAGAGAGGCGTTGGCGCGCTGGAAGGGTTGCCTGGACAGAATAGCGGCGTTGCCGCACGACATAGCTTTGCATAAAGTCGGTAAAATGTCGTCAAACCACTGTGAGGGTCACCGCCGGGATGTGCTGATGACGTTCCCAGCCTCGATTGAAAAAGAGCTCGACAACATGCTGCGAGAGCGTTCCCATGACCAGGTGCTTCATTCCACAGCGGCCCAATGGCACCGGTGATCGCCTGACTGATTTGCCTGCGTTAACAATTACCGGCCTGACACTGGATCCCAGCCTGGGGGCTCTTGACACCTAGGAATGTCCAAAATATGCGATAGTGTTCCTAACAGAACCTTTTCATTCAACCGGATATTTACTTTGAAAAAATTAATGTTGGCTGCAGCCGCCGCGGCCATACCCTTGATGAACGCCTCAGCCCAGGACCTGACCTTAGAGAGCGACGCGGATAAACTCAGTTATAGCCTTGGCATGCTGGTCGGGGAACGCGTACTGAAGAACTACGGTACCGACCTGAACTACGAGGCGCTGATGGCTGCCATGAAAGCCCAACACGCCGGCGAAGACACCCAACTGTCGTTGGAAGAAGCTCAGCAATTCCTCGGTGATTTTGAAAACAAGCGTCGTGAAGAAGCGGCCTTGGCAGCGGTTGCAGACGGTCAAAAATTTCTCGAAGACAACGCCGCGCGTGACGAGGTCTCGGTAACCGACTCAGGCCTTCAATACGAAAAGCTCGAACCTGGCGACGGCCCCCAGCCATCGATTGACGACACGGTCAGCGTTCACTACGTGGGCACCCTGACCGACGGCACGGAATTCGACAGTTCAATCGCGCGTGGCCAACCAGCCGAATTTCCCCTCAAGGGCGTGATCCCCGGTTGGACCGAAGGCTTGCAGCTGATGAACGTTGGCAGTAAGTACCGTTTCGTAATCCCATCAGAGCTAGCCTACGGTGAGCGTGGCGCAGGCCAAAACATCGGCCCTAACGAGACTCTGGTATTTGAAGTCGAATTGTTGGAAATCAAACAGCCCTGAGCGTTAATCGCCGGCTGGTTTATGTTGTAAGCTCGAAAAAAGGGGCCAGTTATGCAAGTCATAACTGGCTCCTTGTTGTTTGTTAAGCCATTGCTACTAGCTCGATCAAGGCCGGTTAGTGACTCATCCCCAGTCGCTAACGTTGATGTCCGGTGGCGCTACGTTGGCTGGTTTGCCAGTCATCGGGCTCCCACACCGGCGCCAGTTCAGCTGGCAAGCTACGGCCTTTAATAAGATCTGCCGCCCGTTCTGCCACCATCATGGTGGGTGCATTCAAATTGCCGTTGGTGATGGTTGGGAAGATGGAAGAATCCACCACCCGCAGGCTCTGTACACCGCGCACCCGACACTCACCGTCCAGCACCGCCATCGGATCATCATCCGCGCCGAGCTTAACCGTGCACGAGGGGTGATAAGCACTCTCCACGTTCTCACGCACCCAGGCATCGATCGACGCATCGGATTCGATCTGCATACCCGGCTGAATCTCTGCTCCCCTATACGGCGCCAAAGCAGCTTGCTGCAGGACCTCTCGTGTGAGACGGATGGTGTCGCGCCAGTCCTGTCTGTCTTGTTCGCGCTGTAAATAGTTAAACAGAATCGAAGGTGCATGCAAGGGGTTGTTGGTGCGTATTGCAACCCGTCCACGGCTGTGTGGCTTGTTCGGACCCACATGCACTTGGAAGCCATCGCCATCAAACGCTGCTCGGCCGTCGTAACGCATCGCCCCCGGCAAGAAGTGATACTGGATATTGGGTTGTGCAAGCCCTGCTCGGGAACGGATAAAGCCGCAACTTTCAAAGTGGTTGGTGGCACCCAGCCCGTCCCGAAACAACACCCAGCGCACACCAATCAAACCTTTGGAGAACCAGTTTAGGTGACGGTTTAACGATACCGCTTGTGTGCATTCGTACTGAAAATACACCTCCAAATGATCCTGCAAGTTCTCCCCGACACCGGGCGCATCCAGCCGCACGGCCACGCCCGCCTGCTCCAACACCGCAGCTGGGCCTACGCCCGAGCGTTGCAAAATACTGGGAGAGCCTATCGAGCCTGCACAAACGATGACTTCCGCGGCGGCGTGCACATCCAGAGTTTGTCCCGCTGAACGATAGCGCACACCAATAGCGCGCTGCCCATCGAACAAAATCTTATCGACCAAGCTGTGCGGGATGATAGTGAGGTTGTTGCGATGCTTTGCATTTTTCAGATACACGTAGGCGCTGGACTGGCGTACGCCTTTGGCCACGTTCATGTGTTTTTGGCCAAAGCCTTCCTGTTGATAGCCATTGTAGTCCGCGGTGGCCGGGTAACCGGCTTGCACACCCGAGTCGATAAACGCCTGATACAACGGATTCATCTTCATGTCATTGCCAGCGTTGACATTGACAGGCCCGGTACCACCACGATAATCGCTGGCGCCGTACATCCAGGTTTCCATTTTTTTAAAATACGGCAGACACGTTGCGTAGTTCCAGCCAGCAGCCCCTTCCTGTTCCCATTGATCGAAGTCTCGCGGGTTGCCCCGAACAAAGGCCATGCCGTTAATGGAGGACGAACCGCCCAGCACTTTGCCACGCGGGCAATCCAATCGTCTATTGTTGACATGGGGCTCGGGCTCGGATTCAAACCCCCAGTTGTACTTCGCCATGTTCATTGGGATCGACAAAGCGGTGGGCATGCGAATAACTATCGATTGATCTGAGCCCCCAGCTTCAATCAACGCCACGCGGATTTTGGGATCCTCACTCAAGCGACTGGCTATGATCGCGCCTGCCGAACCGGCACCAACCACGATGTAATCAAACTGTCGCTTCTTCATTGGCTGCTCCGTCACACCGTGAGCTTTTTGTATTTAACGCGCTTGGGTTGAGAGGCACCTTCACCTAAGCGTTCACGACGATCGGTTTCGTACTCTGTGTAATTACCGGCGAAAAAATTGATTTCCGAGGGATCTTCATACGCCAGTATGTGCGTCGCCACACGATCAAGAAACCAGCGATCGTGTGAGATGACCACCGCGCAGCCGGCAAAATCCAGCAACGCCTCTTCCAAGGCGCGCAAAGTTTCTACGTCCAAATCGTTTGAGGGCTCGTCAAGCAACAACACGTTTGCCCCCTGCTTGAGCGTCAGTGCTAGGTGCAACCGACCGCGTTCACCACCGGAGAGATTTTTGACGATCTTTTGTTGATCAGCGCCTTTAAAATTGAATCGCCCAACGTAGTTACGCGATGGCATCTCGTAGTTACCAATCGTGATGTTGTCAGCGCCTCCAGACAAGGTTTCGTAAACCGTTTTATCACCATCAAGATCATCTCGACTTTGATCCACAAAAGCGAGCTCCACGGTCTCGCCAACGTCGATGGTTCCTGAATCGGGCTGCTCCTGCCCCATGATCATTCTGAACAACGTGGATTTACCCGCGCCATTGCCACCGATCACACCGACAATCGCACCCGGTGAAATAGCGAACGATAACTCGTCAATCAGTACGCGATCGCCAAACGATTTACTGACGTTATTGAACTCGATGACTTTGCCGCCCAGACGAGGTCCCGGCGGGATGTAGATTTCATTAGTTTCTGCACGCTTTTGAAATTCCTGGGATTGCATTTCGGCAAAGCGTTGCAAACGAGCCTTGGATTTTGATTGCCGGCCCTTCGCACCTTGACGAACCCACTCCAGTTCCGCCTTCATCGCTTTCGAATGAGCCGTCTCACGCTTGTTTTCGGTTTCCAGGCGAGCCGATTTTTGATCCAGCCAACCCGAGTAGTTACCTTCGAACGGAATGCCATGACCGCGATCGAGCTCCAAAATCCAGCCTGCGACGTTGTCGAGAAAGTAGCGATCATGCGTAATCGCTACCACGGTGCCCTGAAACTGATGCAGGAACTGCTCAAGCCAACCCACAGAATCCGCATCAAGGTGGTTCGTGGGCTCATCCAGCAATAGCATGTCAGGTCCGGACAGCAGCAATCGACACAGAGCCACCCGGCGTTTCTCACCACCTGACAGAACCCCTATCTTGGTATCCCACGGCGGCAATCGCAACGCATCGGCTGCCCGTTCCAGCTTGTTCTCCAGATTGTGGGCATCCGAGGCCTGAAGAATGGCCTCCAGCTTGCCTTGCTCAGCGGCCAACGCGTCAAAGTCGGCGCCCTCTTCACCGTACGCGATGTAGATTTCATCCAGGCGCGTTTGGGCCGATTTGATCTCCTCCACCGCCTCTTCCACAATCTCGCGGACCGTCTTATCCGCATCGAGCATCGGCTCCTGCGGCAAATAGCCCACTTTGATGTCTGGCATCGGCCGCGCTTCGCCATCGATTTCAGTGTCCAAGCCCGCCATGATCTTTAGCAAAGTGGATTTACCCGCCCCGTTTAAGCCCAGTACGCCGATTTTGGCGCCAGGGAAAAACGACAGGGAGATGTTCTTCAGAATTTCGCGCTTGGGAGGAACCACCTTGCTAACGCGATTCATGGTGTAGACGTATTGGGCCATAACCTGGAAATTACCCTTGAGAAACGATTGAGTAGAAACTTTTACTAATCGCATTGTATCGAAGCCAGCAGATTGCGGCCAATCGTCCTATCCGACGCAGCTGAACTATAGTTTGAGCTGAGTGTTATGCATAAACCCCAAACCAGCGGCGGCAAACAAGCCATACGCACATTTTTCAGGTAGATAGCCCATGTTTGATTCGTTCTTTCCGAGACCGAAACAGTTTTTTCTGTCAGCTGTGGCCTGGTTTTTTGCCAGCCTAGCCATCTGGCACCTCCTCGGCGCTTCAGAATTACACAGCTCCTTGAGTTTTCTACAAACCCCGGAGCTTGCAGAGGGCGAAAAAGCGCCGTTTCTGACCTCGGAGAAAATGTGGTCCTATCTGTTCATCACTCTGACCTCGTTGCTTTTTTGTGTCGCCTGGATTTTTGTTGAGCGCCATCGCTGGTTTCGCTGGTCAGTATTCGGTTCGGCCGCCATATTGGTCTTCACCTACTTCAGTGTCCAAATTAGTGTTTGGCTCAACTCTTGGTACGGGGAGTTCTACGACGTGATACAGCAAGCGTTGAGTGATCCTGGCTCGGTCACCATCGATGAGTACTTTGGCTTACTCTGGAGTGTCGGTTACGTGCTGTTTCCGTACATTATCTTC
>CALFBL010000341.1 GCA_937951695.1 uncultured Granulosicoccaceae bacterium
TAAAACTGTTGCACGTCTACCCACATTTGCCGGGCGGCCGCGTGGCATCGATGAGCTGTTCAGGGGGCGAGGCCAGTCTTGTCGCCGATGCCATTGGTCGTTATCCCGAATTGAGCTTGCCACCGATACCCGACGCCACCGTTGCAATCCTTAAGCAGCATCTTGGCCAACACGTGTCCAAAGTGAATCCGCTCGATTATCACACCGATATCTGGCGCGACCGCGAGGCGATGGCAACGGTGTTTGCCGCCATGACGGGAGAATATTTTGATATCACACTGTTAGTGCTGGATTTTCCGCGTAGTGACCGGTGCGACGATGTCGATTGGTTACTTGCTATCGATGCGGTGATAGACGCAAAAAAATCAAGTCATGCGCGCATTGCGATCGTCGCCAGCTTGGTGGAAAACCTCCCAGAACACCATGCCCGAACGTTTCTGCAGCATGGTATCGCGCCGTTGATGGACTTCGATGTAGCGTTCGCCTCCCTGGCGGCGATCGTGAATGCGACGGTGTTCACCTCGCCGTCTCCATCGCCGTCGCTGTGGCCGCCACGGCTACGTGAACCCGCGATCAGCACGACCCTGGTGGATGAATCGCAAGCCAAGCTCGCCTTAGCCGCTTATGGTGTCGTGGTGCCAGAGCATCACGTCGTGCACTCACCCGAGGAGGCCGAATCCGTCAGCGCGTCGATGACGTGGCCGTTGGTTTTAAAGGGGATGGGTGCAGCTCACAAGTCTGAGTTTGGATTGGTGTCGTTGAATCTTAGTTCCAGTCGCGAGGTGCTCTCAGCAGCCGCAGCGATGTCAGCGCAAGCGTCCAGTTGGCTGCTTGAAACCATGGTCGAGGACGTGGTCGTTGAACTGTTGGTGGGGGTGGTTCATGATCGTGCTCATGGCTATGTCTTAACATTGGCCAGCGGCGGAGTTCTAACTGAACTGATGAACGATACGGTATCCCTACTGTTGCCAGTGACCGCTAAAGACATCGAATCGGCTCTGGCAAAACTTAGAATCTATCGGTTGGTAAAGGGCTATCGTGGAAAACCCGGATGTGATATCACCGCCATCGTAGAGCAAGTGTTAGCGTTACAACAATTTGTAGAACACAATGTGCACACTGTGGTTGAAGTTGAGATCAATCCACTGTTGTGTACACCGAGCGCAGCGGTTGCCGCCGATGCCTTACTCTTGACTGCAGGAACCGATTCATCATGACATCTCCAATATTCACCGAGCAGGTTGGACACGTCCTGAAAGTGACGCTTGATCGACCCAAAGCCAATGCCATCGATCTTGCCACCAGTCGCATCATGGGTGAGACCTTTCAGTCATTTCGTGACGACGATGAGTTGCGAGTGGCGTTGGTGACATCGGCGGGTGAAAAATTCTTTTGTCCGGGTTGGGATCTAAAAGCCGCAGCCGGTGGGGATGCGGTGGATGGTGATTATGGCGTAGGGGGGTTTGGTGGACTGCAAGAACTGCGAGATATGAATAAGCCAGTGATCATGGCGGTTAACGGAATTTGCTGCGGTGGCGGTTTGGAACTTGCCCTGTCAGGGGACATTATCTTATGCGATGACACCTCGACCTTTGCGTTACCGGAAATCCGCTCTGGCACCGTGGCCGATGCCGCCTCTATAAAGCTCCCCAAACGAATTCCGTATCACATTGCGATGGAGATGCTGTTAACCGGCCGATGGATAGACGCTGTAGAGGCGAATCGTTGGGGCATGGTGAACCATGTCTACCCGCACGCGGAGCTGCAAGCCGCAGCCCTACAGATGGCCGAACTGATCGCCTCTGGACCGCCACTGGTGTACGCGGCGATAAAAGAGGTGGTGCGTGAGTCTGAGGACTCCAACTTTCAGGATGCAATGAACCGGGTCACCCAACGAAAATTGCGCACTGTGGATATCCTCTATGGCTCTGAAGATAATCTGGAAGGGGCCAAGGCCTTTGCCGAGAAGCGTGACCCCGTTTGGAAAGGTCGGTAGTGCATCTCATATTCGAAAATAAAGGTTCCCTGGTTAACGGACGTTCGGTGCACCCATGCTTCCCATAAAAGATCAGTTTGTGTTACCTGAGGGCATGATTTACCTCGACGGCAACTCACTGGGCCCGTTGCCGGCTGCTGCTGCTCAGCGAATCGCCGCCACGGTTCAAGATCAATGGGGCCAACACCTGATCACTGGCTGGAACAAAGACGGGTGGATGCACCAGCCGGCTGTGTTAGGGAACCGGTTAGCGCCGTTAATTGGGGCTGCAAAAGACACGGTCATGCTGGGCGATACACTGTCGATCAAAGTGTTTCAGGCGGTTTCAGCGGCTTTATCGCTTAAACCGGATCGTTCTGTGGTGTTGTCTGATTCCGGGAATTTCCCAACCGATCTGTACATGGCGAATGGACTAATAGAGCACTTGAAGCAAGGCCATGTGCTCCGTGTGGTGGATCCCATCAACATGATTGATTCGATTGATGAATCCGTCGCTGTCGTGCTGCTAACGCACGTTGACTACCGCACAGGACGAATGCACGATATGGCGCGCATTACGCAAGCCGCGCACGAAGCGGGTGCCATTATGGTGTGGGATCTAGCGCACAGCGCTGGTGCTGTGGTAGTGGAACTGGATGCCTGTCAGTGTGAATTCGCGGTGGGCTGCACGTACAAGTATTTAAACGCCGGCCCAGGTGCGCCTGCCTTTATTTACATCCGACCGGATATCGTCGAATCAATCAACCCGATTTTAAGCGGCTGGTTGGGGCATGACGCGCCGTTCGCTTTCGAAGCCGAGTACCGACCAGGCCATGGGGTAGAGCGTTTGCGAGTGGGTACGCCACCGGTAATTCAGATGGCAGCTTTAGAATCGGCGCTTGAGCTGTGGCAGCACCTCTCGATCCACGACGTCCGTCAACGCTCCATAGAGCTGAGTGAATTGTTTATCGCATTGGTCGAGCAGCGTTGTCCGATGTTAACCCTAGCAAGCCCCAGACGCAGTGAAGAGCGCGGCTCTCAGGTGTCGTTTGCGTTCGATCACGGTTATGCGGTTATTCAGGCGCTAATCAGTCACGGTGTGGTGGGTGACTTTCGTCAGCCAAACCTGATGCGCTTTGGTTTTACACCTTTGTACTTGGACGAGCAAGACGTTCGGTCAGCGGTCGATAAGCTCGATACCATCCTGAGCCAGAGTCTTTGGGATCGGGAAGAGTTCCGCGCCATGAAGGCCGTAACCTAGGAACGCGAGTCGCGCTCCGTAAACCACCGCCTGACGGCACGAGACCCAGTGCCTTACAGGCTCAATTTGAAAATTCTGCTCTATTGCAGCTGTCGCCAATTGCCGCGGTTGTCACGTTGGTAACTCACTTCTACGATGTTTGTCAAGCCGTTTACTTTCAGAGCAAACTGAGCGTTCCGCGATGGGTAGCGTCCGCTTTCCAGACGCATCTGGATATCCAACTTAACCTGATTGGTCGACACCGGTTCCACGTCGATGATTTCAATCTGGCTGATGGATACCGCGTCGTTCGACAGTAACTTTATCAAGCTTTCAAATTCTCTTACAACCTGAGTTTCTTCAGGTGCGCTGTCCTCGCCGTTTTGATTTCGGCGGCGTGTGTACTCCGAAGTGTTGTCACTGACTTCGGTCAGTTGCCAGGCACCTGCACGACTCAGTTGATAAACCGCCTGAATGTTTTCTGTTAGCCCATCTTTGCTACGTGCATTTTGTGCCAAGCGATCTATGCGCGCAGCTTCCTGTCGCCAGTCGCTCGATAAACGATTCGCTCTTGAGCGTGCAATGGCATCTTGTATGGCTCGTTCATCCGCTTTAACAGTCATTTGAATGTCGATTTCAAAGCGCCCTTTACGGGTTTCCGTTGAGCGCAACAGCTGCATTGTCCTGACTTCTAACATCGAGCCGGAAGCTTCTGCTAGTTTTTCGCTGACGTCTCTTTGAACTTGCGATTTGGACAGCCCAACTTGTGCGGTCGCATTGAACGCAAACAGTGCCGTGATAAATAATGCCAAAACAGCCTGCCATCGTGGACAAACTTTCAGCAATGTCAATGAATTCATCTGCAAGGTTCTCATCGTGCGGGCCGTAGTTCTCGTGGCATAGTGCTCGCTAACATGCCACAGATTAGCCAGTTTGGTTAATAATAGGCACCTCGAAGTTGTAAAAAATCGGAAATTGTGCGACAACTTGCCACTCTCATTGGGTATGTTCATTGTGATGAACGATCGACACGGTTACAAACTGGTCCACATCGATGAGAATTGGACAGCGGTGCATGAGGCGACGCTGATCTTTGTCTTAGCCTCTTCTCGGGTGCTGTTGATTCGCAAAAAGCGTGGGCTCGGCGCTGGGAAAATCAACGGACCGGGCGGCAAACGAGACGCTGGAGAAACGCTTCGAGCATGTGCGCATCGTGAGTTGCGCGAAGAATTATGCATTCACGTGAGCGATTCAGAAGACCGAGGTCGTCTTCGCTTTCAGTTTATCGATGGCTATTCGTTGGACGTTCATGTGTTCGTTGCACATGAATTTATGGGGACACCGACTGAGACCGCTGAGGCCGTGCCGATTTGGTCGACGCTGGATCAAATTCCGTTTGAGGAAATGTGGGAAGACGATCGTATTTGGTTGCCACGTGTTTTAGCCGGTGAGCGTGTTAACGGGCGGTTCGTGTTTGATGGGGATTCGATGTTGGCTCACGAGATCCACTGCGAGAGCCCATAACAACTTTTAATTAGCTCGGGCGACTATCAATACTCGGGCACTAGGTAGATCTGACCCGGCCCAACTTGCCAATTGCCGCCTAGAAGAATAAGCCCAACACCTCTGGCGTAGTAGTTGTTTCAACTCCAATTCAGCTCATTACCCGCATCAGGGACGAATTGACTGACACAAGAGGGTTTAGTCACATCGCTGTAGGGACGGACCGGTTGCTAGGATGATGGTACCAGTGGCCGATGATAGATTGCAGTCGTCAAACTGTTGGACAAATTCACAGCGCTCTTCAAAGCCGGCTAGTTCTGAGCGGAAGTCGTAAACCACGTCTTTAAGCCCGACAAATCGCTGGTTTGGAATGACCTCTTCAAGCAACGGATTGACTTGGTTAATTACGTTATCGTCAAATTCGAAGCGATATCGTGGGTTATCCGTACCTTCAGCGATTGTGCTCACCGAGGTTGCGGAATCGATGAACCACCGCACCCAGTCAGGGCTATAGTCAAGCTAGAAAACAGTGACATTTTCACTTTCTTCAAAGACATCATCCCCGAGATAAGGGGCCGATTGAAAAGGCAAATAAATACAAGCTATGTTTCCTTGCAGTTTGATGTGTTTGCAGAGTCAAAAAATAAGCACTCGGTCTCTCTCGTAACGACGTTAGCGGAATTGCAATCGTTTCATCAGCTTCGACTGTGGTCGGAATAAGGCCAAGGGGCGCACAGTGGTATCAACACCACAGCTCCCCGTGGACCGGTACGCGTTTCGGAATCGGGGTCTACTCCGAGAGCAAACGTAATGAGCGCTTTAGCTCATCAACGATTAAGAAAAACCACTTCGGAGGGAACCAGCTCTGTCCGAATTCGTTGCCCAACCAAAGAATCGTCTGAGGGGTCAATGCGTTCAAATCCGGGTGCGTCAGAGCCTCCCACGCCGACCCAAACATTGCCGTTAGGACCCACTGCCAAGGTGGTCACACTGACGTCTTCAAACGCTGGCAAGGCGCTCGGCGCGAATACGCCCGTGGTCGGGTTGAAGCTGCGCACCGAGAACGATTGTCCAAACGTGTCCTCGTCCAATGTGAACGTGGAGAAGTACCCGACTTCGGCCGAGACGATTACGGCTTCACTGAAAAATACCGCTTGAAAATCCTCCGCACTGGTGTCGCCGGTGTTCAATTCATTGTCGTCAATGAGCGTCTCAATACTGAAGTCAGTCACGTCAACAGCTACTAGCCCTCCAGACAGCCGATCAACCGGGCTAATCGAGGTGTTGAAGGTATCGCCTTGGGCGCTTACGATTAAATCGTTGGTCGCTTCATTGAAAAACATTCCGCTTGCATTGTTAATCGGTAACACGATTCCGTTTAGCCCTTCTGCGTTCGATGAGCCAGTGACGATTTCGGTATCGGTGTTGACATCGAATACCGCAATAACACTAGGTAAGGTGGCGGAGAAATTCTGTAAGCGTAACTGCAGGATGAACAGTTTGTCATCGACAATCACTAGCTCAGTCGCCTCAGTGGCGCCATCGGTGTCGTAGGCCGAAAGATCCAGTGTACCGAGAAAAAATTCGCTTTCCGTTGTTGCAGAAGGATTAACGATCCAGACGTTCGTGGTGCCGAAGCGGGATACGTAGGCTTTGGTCTCATTTAAAAACACCACATCTTGGGGATTGGCTGATGCGGCCTCATCTGCCAGTACCGAAAACTGGAAAATTGTATCGAGTGATTCAGATTCGAATCGCGTCAATGAATCCTGGTTGAACCGGCCAATGGCATAGGCGTCATTTCCGTCAGTAGCCACTCGAATGTCAGACAGGCCCGCCGGTGTGCAGCCGCTGAGTTCAGGTTGCTCGGACACTGCTACTCGCTCTAGCCTTCCAGCACTAAAATCGGCAGCGCTGGTCGAGGCAAATGCAAACGCGGGGGCGTCCTCGACCGATGGCGTCGCAGCGGCGTCGGCTGCTTCACAAGTAACCATACCGTTGTCGTCGTTGGAGCTACAGGCGCTAAGCGCTGTTACCAGGATGACACTGGTGACTAGCTTACCCAGTGAAGGTTTGTTTCCTATAAATGATTTTTTTCTAACGAACATGACGTAAATTTTTCTCTTTAATGTGTGAAATTTGCCTAGACGCCTAAGCAGTCACTGCAGGCGGTAGGAAATGCTGAGGTGCGCTGCACGCCCAGATTTAGAAAAACCGTTGAAGTCTTCAACGAATTCATCAGTAATGTTATTTAGCGTTAACGCTGCACTTAAGTTGTTGCGTTGAAACTGCGCGCCCAGACTGACGATCGTGCTGTCTTCGGCGGGAAGAAAATTGCCAAGATCAAAAAAACGATCGCGGGCAATGCTGACGTCGGCCCACACTTGAAAATGAGTGAGCAGATCGTAACTGGCTCTGGCGTACCCAGTGGTTGCCGATTGATTGGGTAGTTGCTTATTATTAAAGGCGGCAATGTCTGAATCGTTGTTGGTGTCCTGACGAGTGACATTCGCTTTGAAATTTAATTGTTTCGTGGCTTGCCAGACGCCCTCTAATTCAACGCCGATGATGCTGGCGTCCCCGGTGTTGGTAAAGCGGCCGATGCCGCGCGCGTCGAATACCGCCACTATGCTGTCGCTGCGATCGCTGTAAAACACCGTTACGCTCGTGTTCAGATTATCCCGAGGTGTCCAGCTGAGACCAGCGTCAGCGTTGACTCCCCGTTCCGGTTGTAAATTGCTGTTGCCAACCAACAGCCCTTGGGTACCAAACATTTCTGTGAACGTTGGAATGCGAAAAAAACGACCCACCGACGCTGTCCAGGAAAAATGGGCATTTTGATTAAACGTCAAACTGATTTCGGGATTGAAGGCGGTCGTGCTGTCGTTGTCATCGCCACTCAAACTGACCGCTTCAAAATCGCTGTCGTGAAACTCGGCTCGTAGGCGAGGGGTAATAATCAGCCGCTCATCGGTTGAAAAATGTGTGTAACCCACGCCCCCAGTCAGGCTGGTTCGATCGGCCTCAACGTCGGCGTTAAGATCCAAAGCGTCTTGGGCATCAAAGCCGTCGCGACGCGCTTCAGCGGTGATGGCCCATTGCCCGGATTCGGAAAAGCGCTCGGAGAAAGTATTTAACCCAAAGACGCGTTCTTGGCTGCGAAAATCCTGCAGATGCTGACCGACCCCCACACGTATATTTACATCTGTGGGTTGAAGTCGATGGAACAAGGGGTCGAACAGGCGTTTACGCAAATTGCCACAACCATTGGTCAGCCGTGGCAAACGCTGCGTGACACTATGCGCGATGAT
>CALFBL010000342.1 GCA_937951695.1 uncultured Granulosicoccaceae bacterium
ACACGGCGTACATGTGGTATCGAGCAAGAATTACACATACATTCCGATAGCACTTATCGAACAGGCAGCGACACTGAACGGCCCCGGGGATGCGTTGGCAGGAGCCGTTATCGCACAACTGTCGCCACACAATCTCAGTCACGACACGCTCGTTAACGCGGTCAAGCAATTCGGACTGCCTGCAGCGCAAGCGGTGTTAGATAACCGCTCCGCGGCACCACGGCTCGAACCCGTCAATGCCTGATAATCACCCTATACCCGTCAATGCCTGGCACTCATCTCGCGCCAATTTAATCGAACCAACCGACCGACCCAACACACATGAACACACCGATAACCTTATCTTCAGAAATTCAGCAAGCCAAAGACAATCAGCAACCGATAGTCGCGCTGGAAAGCACGATAATAACTCACGGCATGCCGTATCCTGCCAATCGTGATACGGCGCTGGAAGTGGAAGCCACCGTAAGGCATCACGGAGCGGTGCCTGCTACGATCGCAGTAATAAACGGGGAATTGCGTGCCGGGCTGGATAGAGACACGATCGACGCTCTGGCACAAGCCAGCAACGTGATGAAATTGTCGCGAGCCGATATCGCCTTTGCCGTCGCCGCCAAACGCCACGGGTCGACCACGGTGGCTGCCACCATGATCGGGGCGCATCTAGCCGGCATTGCTGTATTTGCCACAGGCGGCATCGGCGGCGTTCACCGCGGAGCCCAAGAGAGCTTTGATGTGTCTGCCGATCTACACGAATTCGCCAAAACACCGGTGCACGTGGTATCCGCTGGCGCGAAGGCTATTTTAGACATACCGAAAACTCTGGAAGTGCTGGAGACCTTAGGCGTACCCGTTGTCACCCTTGGGCAAGAGAACCTACCGGCCTTCTGGTCCCGCGACAGTGGTATCGCCTCGCCCTTATACCTGCCCTCGGTGCAAGACATCGCTGCCTTCATACGGTCACGAAAAGCGCTTCAGCTCAGCGGCGGTGTGCTGATTGGCAACCCGGTACCCGAAGACGCTGAAATTCCCCGCACGGTGATGGATGAAATCATCGCTACTGCCATCGCCGAAAGCGATGCAGCGGGTATTACCGGCAAAGCGCTTACCCCGTGGTTACTGGGCCGCATCGTGGAACTCACCGACGGTCGTAGTCTTGCCACCAACCAACAGCTGATTTTTAACAACGCAGCCATTGCGGCTGAATTAGCGGTAGCGCTGAATGCTTAGTTGCCCCGCTTTACAAAAAGCGGGCAAAATGCACCAGCAGTTGCTCCAGCCATCAGTGTCCAACCACCCACAAAAAGCATTCTCCAATGACTACTGAGATGAAACTACAAGACCGTTCAGATCGTTCCACCGATACTGGAATAGCCATACTGCGGGTTGCCGGTGGCTTGTTTTTTCTATTGCCGGGTTTGTATAAATTATTCAATCCAGATCTGTTTATGCAGATGTTGGGTGCCACGCAGCCTGTGTTGCAGTCGCAGTTTCTGGTTTATCTGGTCATGGTGGGCGAGATCGCCGGTGGGATCCTGTTGATCATTGGTTGGAATGTGCGGCTGGCCGCCATCCCACTAATCGTCATAACGCTGGTTGCCGAAACTCTGGTGGTTGTTCACGACACCGGTTCGCGCCTGCAATCGCTCAGTCTTGTGATGCATGTCATGGGCATCGGGCTGTTCTTGGGGATTGTGCTGCTCGGCCGAGGTCGCTCAGCGATACCCGATAAGCTCAATGTGCTAAAAAATCTGGCCCAACGACACAGACGGATATCAGCTATCTCTTTATGGTTGTTTAGCGGTACAGGGCGCAACTACGGCATTGCTCTGGTGCGATTCTCAATCGCCCTACCTTTCATCTTCGCGTTCATTTTTGGAATCTTCGATAACGATTACGCTCAGTTGCTCTCCAGTAATCGTTGGATTTGCTTGCCTCTGTTGTTGGTGTCTCTATTGGGCGGTATCGCGCTGATTGCGGGCATCAATTCACCGATTGTTAATATCACGCTGGCCGCTCTGGTCGTACTGCATTTTTTCGTCGCAGGCCTAGCCGACATGGCTGACTCGTACATTGGTCTTATTAACCTGCTGTTTCACGCACTGGTTTTGGCTTCGGTGTTGGCGTTGCGCAGCCTTAGCTTCGGTTCAGATCTCGATATCGAACACATCTTGTCGACAGACAAGAAAAATGTGGTCATCGTCGGGGCTGGCTTTGCCGGAACACAGGCTGCACGACGCATGGAGAGAATCCTGCCGCCAGACCATCAAGTGGTACTGATCAGCGAAGAGAACTATATGACATTTAACCCGATGTTGGCAGAAGTCGTCGGCGCCAGTGTCCTGCCCAGCCATGTGATTGCGCCCGTGCGTCGCATGCTGCGTCGCTCACGCTTTATTTCCGGCACGGTAGTCGGTGTTGACGCTGAAGCCCGCACGGTTCAGTTTTCAAGCGAAAATGAACCCGGCACGCTGCTCTATGAACATTTGGTTTTGACCGTAGGGGCACGGGCCAATATGGAGATGATACCGGGAGCGCTGGAACACGCTCTGCCGTTTAAATTACTCGGAGATGCGTTGAATTTACGCAATCGAGTGATCACCCAGATGGAAAAAGCTGAAATGGAGGACGACCCGACGCGCCGCCGATGGTTGGGTCACTTCGTGGTCATCGGTGGCGGGTTCAGTGGTATTGAACTCGGCGGCGCCATTCTTGACTTTATCCGGGCTTCGCAGCGACATTATCCGCGCCTACACGATGAAGACCTGAAGGTTACGATTGTGCACCGGAGCGAACTGCCACTACCGGAACTCAGTCCCGCCTCAGGACGTTATGCACTGAAGCATATGAGCAAACGCGGCATTAACATGATGATGTCTACTGGCGTCGACTCGGTCGATACAACCGGCGTCAATCTGGCGGGGGGCGAACGCGCAGACGGCGCCACTCTGATATCGACCATCGGTACGCGACCGAATCGTTTGGTCGTCAATCTGCCCTTCGCAAAGGAACGGGGCCGGCTTAAGGTTGAACCGAACATGCGTGTGGTCGGCTCTGAGCGGATCTGGTCAGTGGGCGATTGTGCCGGGGTACCCAACATTGACGGGACCATGTCCCCTCCCACCGCACAATTCGCGGTACGTGAAGGCAGACAAGTCGCTGACAACGTGGTTCGAGCCATTGCCGGCGAGCCACTGCAGAATTTTACTTACACAGCACAAGGCTCTCTGGCAACCATCGGCCACCTTAATGGGGTGGCTGAACTATTTGGCTTTATCCGACTGGGCGGCTTATCGGGTTGGTTTGCCTGGCGCGCTTTCTATCTTTCACTGATGCCCACCTTGGCGAAAAAGACACGTATCTTTTTTGAATGGACTTGGAGCATGCTGTTCTCACCGGACATTATCAACTTACGCTTTACCACCACATCCGATGTGGATAAGTCGGTTTCGGAAAAAAACAACGAATAAGGTGGTGATCAGACAGCCGCTAGGTACAGTCTGTGTGAGATGTCTGGTAGCAGTTTGATGCCCGCCTCTACCTCGAGCTTTGCGCTCGTGCTACAACGTGCCATTAACGCATTGCTCTGCCGGGTTTTTTAAATGGGTACTGGACGCCGTTAAACATCCAGAGCCTGTTAAAAAACGCCGGCAGGGGCAATTTTGTCATCGAATTCCTACATATACGTTAAATCAGGTAAATACCCTAAACTGGGACAACCTTGTTAGCACAAGGGCCTTTCTGGCCTTCGCCAACTTCAAATTCAACCGCTTGGCCGTCGTTCAACGTTGCGTAACCGCCGCCAGCTTGAATTTCTGAGTGGTGCACAAACAAATCTTTACTTCCATCTTCTGGAGTAATGAATCCAAAACCTTTGTCTGCGTTAAACCACTTAACAGTACCTTTACTCATATTGACTATCTTCTTTGTTCGGTGAGTTTTAAATGACTGAATTCGCTATCACCATCGCGCCCACAGCTCTTGAAACCACTTTTCTGATACTACTTATACGGGAATTTGCCCCAATCCGTTGCTATTATTATACTAATAACCCAAAACGCCACCATCCTTGCGGGGATCCGACCCCCCCGTCAGCACGCCCTGCTGCCAATCGATTTGTATCGCTTGAGAACCGCCTATCGGCAAGTCACTGACTTCGAGGTTATGCCCCATAGCGCGCAAGCCCGCGCATAGACGGGCATCGACTCCCGATTCCACATCCACATGATGGGTGTCGAGATCCAGCATAAATCGTGGTATATCCTGAGCGTATTGGATGTCGTGGTTAAAGTCTATGTGTCGCGACAGGAACTGCTGTTGTCCCATCGCTTGATAGTGCCCACCCATCACGCCAAAACAATGTGTGACGCGACCCTGCTGGGTCAACATGCCTGGAATAATGGTGTTCATGGGGCGTTTGTTCGGTGCAATGACGTTGGGATGGGCAGGGTCGAGCGAGAACGCCATTGCGCGGTTGGTCAGCGTGATTCCAGAACGGGTCGTGATGCCACTGCCAAAACTGTAAAACAGCGTATTGATAAAACTGCAAGCGTTGCGATCTTTATCCACCACCGTGATGTACACCGTATCTTTGTGCTTGGGCGTTGGAAAATCCATTGATCGCTCGGTCGCCTGCAAAGGATCGATCTTGTCCAGCAGCTCAACGGCAAACTCAGAGCTCAGTAACCGATCGTAATCCACCGAGACGTGTTCAGGATCGGCCACCCAGGCGTCGCGCACCGCATACGCCAACCGGCAAATTTCAATCTCGAAGTGCATGCGTGACACGGTTAAAGGACCATCGGGATCAATCGGCAGCTCACGCAACATGTTCATCATCAACAATGCGATCACGCCTTGACCATTCGGCGGGCATTGGTGGATTCGATAGTCTCGATAGTCGGTATGGATAGGCGTGACGTAATTGCCCACGGCGTTGGCAAAGTCATCTAACGTGTGCAAGCCACCGCGGCCTGAAAGCTCCTCTACCATGTCTGCGGCTAAATCGCCGCGATAAAACCCATCGCGCCCCTCTGCGGCGATTAGCTCCAGCGCGTCAGCCAACGCCGGTAAAGTGCGAACCGAACCGATCGCTGGCGGCTGCCCGGCGTCGAGAAATAGCGCTGCAGTGATCGGAAATTGAGCAATGAAATCGACCTGCTGAGTGATATCAAACTGCACCCGTTGGGATAAAGCGTAACCGTTTCGAGCCATTGCTATAGCCGGTTGCAACAACTCGGCAAACGGCATTTTGCCGTGGTCTTGATGTAATTGACACCAGGCATCAACGGCACCGGGCACCACCACCGAATGCGCAGAACCGCGTTCAATATCGGTGATTCCCAGCTGTTTAAATGCAGCCGGGGTTGCCGCCGCGGGTGCTCGACCCGAACCGTTATAGGCAATCAGATTATCGCCGCCCTTAGGGGCGTACAACACAAAACAATCGCCGCCAATTCCAGTAGATTCAGGTTCCACCACACATTGCATGGCGCACGCAGCAATTGACGCATCCAGAGCGTTACCACCGGCTTTTAGCACATCAATCGCCACTTGCGTCGCCGAGATGTGCGAGGTAGACGCCATGGCATTTAACGCGTGCACCGGGGAGCGCCCAGCCTGATTGAGCGGGCGACGTTTTATATCAACACAGGTCATGTGACTAGGGTCTCGTTAAGGCGACGACTATTCCTCACCGCCGGGGTGATTACTGCGCATCGCTTCGGAGCGCATGGGGGACACGGCATTGGCGTGGCCATCAAAGCCTTCGTAGGTGGCAAAGCGGTGCACCCGCGGGGCAAGTTCATCGTAACCGGCCTGCGTGACGTGTCCGATGGAGGCACGTTTCATGAAATCGTGCACACCCAGTGGTGAGTGCGTGTGGGCAGCCCCTGAGGTGGGTAGAACGCAGTTGGGGCCCATCATGTAATTAGCCAGGGACCCTGCGGCGTGCTCCCCGAGCAAAATTTCCGAAGCGTTGCGGATGTGCGGCAGATGTTCATAAGGTGTCTTCGACAGAATCTGCAAATGCTCTGGGGCGTAGTCGTTGATGAACTCGTAGGCTTGCTGTTTCGATTCCGCCAGAACGATTCCACCACTTTTACCACTTAACACCAACGACGAATACCCCGCTAGGGTATCGCTCATCGAATCCCAGTAACCGGGCACAGCCGCTTTGACCGCGTCCACCAACTCCTCACTCCAAGTCACTAAAAACGAACTGCTGTCGCTGCCGTGCTCGGATTCAATGAGTAAATCCAGCGCAACGACTCGAGGGTTCGCCGATGGGTCTGCCAACAAGATGGACTCACTCGGACCTGCCGGTAAACCCGGATCGATTCGATTGACCAGCACCCGCTTCGCCGCGGCCAGCCAAGGGCTGCCCGGCCCGACAATCTTTCGGCATCGCGGCACCGTCGCCGTGCCAAAGGCAGCGGCCGCCACGGCTTGCGCCCCACCGGCCTTGAAGACGTGTTCAACACCGGCTAGGCGTGCAGCCACCAATGTGGCAGGATCTACCCGCCCATCCGGACCCGCGGGGGTAAGAATAATCGGGTCC
>CALFBL010000343.1 GCA_937951695.1 uncultured Granulosicoccaceae bacterium
CTTGTGCATCGCCTCATCGCTGTTTCTCGGATCGATCTGATAGGTGGTTTTATCGGCTTTACCCAAAGCAGCAGCAGCACCCACAGCATCTCGAAACGGACCGTAGTAGTTCGAGGCGTATTTTGCCGCGTAGCTCATGATCCGAACGTGATGATGTTCCGCTGACTCAAGAGCGTCTCGAATCGCGCCCACACGCCCATCCATCATGTCTGAGGGCCCCAGTACGTCCGCCCCGGCGTCCGCGTGCGACAGCGCCTGTTTGACCAGCACGTCCACGGTTTCGTCATTGACGATATAGCCGGCCTCATTCATCAACCCATCATGGCCGTGTGGGCTGTATGGGTCCAAGGCGACATCCGTCATTACCCCAAGCTCTGGTAATGCGCTCTTGAGTGCACTGATGGCTCGCTGTGCCAGCCCATCAGATGCGTAAGCGCCGCGACAATCCTCCCGCTTGGCCGAGTCGTCTGTCACAGGAAACACCACCACCATTGGCACCCCGAAGTCGTACACCCGGCGTGCCTCCAACACCAGCAGATCAATGCTCAATCGATCGACCCCCGGCATCGAGGGCACAGGCACCCGCTGGTTCTGACCGTCAATGACAAAATACGGTTGAATAAGGTGTCCGGCGGTGAGTTGCGTCTCAGCCATCAATCGCCGGCTGAAAACGTCTTTTCGCATTCGTCGCGCCCGGTTTGCGGGAAAGCTGCTACGCAGTCCAAATTGAGTGTGATCGGTCACGTATTAACGTTCTCCAGCCTGTTTAAAGAGTGATCTCTGTGGCGCCGTTCGATGGGAACTTGGCGTATCCTTAAATGACCATACAATATATCTGATCAGACTCCTACCCCAGTTACTGACCACCATCATGAACCCCACCAGTTTTCTTATTGTATTCCTAGCCACCTTCGCTGGAGCGACCGGGCTGTATGTGGGCGTCAAGTATGGAATGAATGCCTCTGACGAATACGCACAAAGACTCTCAGTCAATAGCACAGAGTATTTACTGTTCCGCGAGAAAGCCCTTGCGGCCGGAAAAGACCCAACGAAAATTAAAGCCAACGCTACGCGTAGTCAAAAACCTTCCAGTTACGACGATAGGTTTGCAGCCTCCTCTGTGTCTGCCTTTATTCGGGCCGATTCCGATGCTCCGCTAGCTGACGTCAATACGGTGAGTCCACTGATTCAACCTAGGCAATCGATAGAAAATCTGTTGACCGGAAAAGTGGAAGACAAGGTTGGACGGATGTTGACCGAAGAAGAGCGAAAATTACTGGCAAAACTTATTGCTGAAGAGGAAGAAAGAGCTAACGATGAGGTCGCTCTGATTGAACCCGAAACCGAGCAGAAAGAGTTGGAAGAAGAGCACACCGTAAGATCTGAGGAAGAGATCAACATGTTAGAGCTACTTCGAAACATTGACGACGAAGAGTATGTCTATACCGTGAGCGATGAGATTCGGCGCCAGCTTGCCACAGAAGAGATGTCAGACGAGAAACGCGAAACGCTAGAGTCGGTTTTGCCGCAAGAATCGGCTGAACCAGTTCGGGCAGTCGATGTTCGATTGAAATACGACACCGATGCATGCGTGGTTCCCAGAAACTCAAACAGCTGGATCGGTGTCATGTTTCGCAACGACTCAACCGCGATCCGCGGCACCAGCCTAAACGCTCTGGATGAACTGGTCGTGTTGCGGGAACGCTGCGAAGGCACACTGACGATTGAGGATTACAAAGGCGCATTGGGTGAAACAGACATTGGCTTACGTGCCAGCCGACGCGATGAAGTAAGGTATTACCTGCTGCAGCGTCGGGTACCGAAAGAATCCATTGAAATAAGCACGCTTTAAACCACATCGACTGGGCGAGCTACGCTAGTCACCGATGACTTAACTTTTTAAGAAAACTGACCCCCTTGTGATAAATCGATATACCGTCATCGGACAACCCATAGCCCACAGTGTCTCTCCAGACATACACCACGTATTTGGTGTTCTGACCCAGCGACACATTGAATACACCCGAACTGAAGCCACTGAAGCCACCTTTTCCAATGTTGTACACGACTGGAAAGAACGCGGAGGTTTGGGTTGCAACGTAACCATGCCGTTTAAAACACTGGCAATGGATGTCGTAGACCGGGTAAAACCTTGCGCCTTGAGAGCCGGTGCACTCAACACCATTTTTATGCACAAGGACGGAAGCCTAGTTGGTTACAACACAGACGGCTCCGGGCTCATGGCCGATCTTCGCCATTCCCAGCGCGTCGATCCCGCGGATCGTCGCGTATTGATGATCGGTGCAGGTGGGGCATCGCGTGGCGTGCTAGGTCCGCTACTGGATAGAAAACCTCGCACCGTGGTGATTGCCAATCGGACCGAGAGCAAAGCCGCAGAGCTCGCAGCACTGTTTGAACAGGACGGACCCATAACCGCGACCTCCATCGAAAACCTCAGCGCACACGCACCGTTTGATCTGGCAATCAACGCCACCTCGTCCGGGCTCAGCGGTGATGAACTCGCCTTGCCTGAGGGCTTGTTTTCCGACAATGCTCTGGCCTACGATATGGTGTACAGCAATACCGACACACCTTTTATGACCTGGGCGCGCGCCCACGGCGCAAACGACGTTGCCGACGGGTTCGGCATGTTGGTAGAGCAGGCAGCCGATGCGTTTGTGATTTGGCAAGGCGTTCGTCCCAAATCTCGTCTTGTATACCCGCGCCTAACTCACCTGAGACAATAGCCCGGGCTTTAGCCCGGCTGGAAAACAGACTTATGAGCAGACACATACAGGCGCACGGGTCAAAGGCTGTCTTGGTTATTGCGCTGATTCTGTCTGCAGCGAGTTCTGCCACGCTCTACGCGCAAGCGATATCAAATTCTCAAGCCCAGCCAACATTACCCACAGTAATGTTGACTGTGAATGATGTCAGCCTGATCGCAGAAGTTGCACAGAATAGCAACCAGCGCTACATGGGCTTAAGTTTTCGAACTCAAATGGCCGACAACGAAGGGATGCTATTCGTGTATCCCCATGAACGCCCTTTGACTTTCACTATGAGAAACACACTGATCCCCTTACACATTGCGTATCTGTCCAAAGACATGGTAATCAACGAAATTCACGAAATGCCCGTCGGCCCCGATCAACTGTTCCCATCCAAATTCCCGGCGCAATTTGCTTTAGAAGTTAACCGTGGCTGGTTTGAGAAGAATGGCATTGCCGTGGGTGATCGCATCAAGTTACGGTTGCCGTAGACCACCGCATCACGGTACGCTACAGTGCATGTACACTCAAAATTCTATCTACACTTGGCACGACAATCAATGGCAAGCCGGCAGCATCCCCCTGCTGCGCTCCGCCGATCACGGCACATGGCTCGGCACTCTGGTATTCGACGGGGCTCGCTGGTTCAACGGTAAAGCACCCGACCTTGAACCACATTGTAAGCGTGTCAACGCTTCCGCCATCGCGTTGGGAATGAACCCAACCCATTCAGTGCAAGCGATGATCGACTGTATTCGAGAAGGGTTGAAAAACTTCAGCGAAGATTCTGCCGTGTACATTCGGCCCATGTACTGGTCCACGGGCTACGGCGATGGTTTCATCAGCGCCGACCCTACCAGCACCGACTTTGCCTTGTGTTTGCAAAGCATCCCCATGCCGCAGCATAGCGCAACCGCCAGTTTGACCACCACACAGTTCCACCGACCCACGCTGGAGGTGGCAACCGTCAATGCAAAAGCCGCGTGCTTGTACCCCAATAACGCACGTATGATTCGCGAGGCAATTGCCAAGGGCTTTACCAACGCGCTGGTGACCGATGCTCTGGGCAACGTAGCAGAGT
>CALFBL010000344.1 GCA_937951695.1 uncultured Granulosicoccaceae bacterium
GGCACCTGGAGATACTTTGCCTTGCTGGCGGAGTTTGCACGCGGTGTGAGTGTTGTGTGAGTGTTGTGTGAGTGTTATGTGAGTGTTGTGTGAGTGTTATGTGCCCAAAGCGCGTTTCGCCAAACGTTGAAGCCACCAGCGGCTCTTTGTGAGTAACGAGATCAATGGCGATTCAGCCAACCCTAACTTTTGGTATGGTTTTAGTCGCTTTGGCTTTTACGTCGTTAGTTTGTAGCGAGGCGGCGCGGCGGCGCTCATAGGTGAATCTAACCGATCTGTCATCAAATGCACCATCAGATCACTCACCACTCGTGCCGCTAGCCTCATCACGAACACAGAGGTTAAATAAACAATGGCTAGCCGTAAAATAGTCGTCTTTGTAGTGAGTGTCTTGCTATTGGGAATCGGTGCTTGTTCAAGTACGCCCAAGCCGAAGAACGAGCTGTTGCTGACACAAGCGGCATTGGAAGCTGCAGAGGCGTCAGGTGCTAAACAGTACGCTCCCATTGAATTGCGCACCGCTCACGAGCAAAAAGCACAAGCCGATGCCTACATGAAGAAAGAACAGTACGCAAAAGCTCGCAAAGCGGCGGATCAATCGCTAGCGACAGCAGAGCTAGCAAAAGCCAAGGCTGAATTGGAAAAATCGCGCGCAGCAGTGAATGAATCACGCGAAGGTCTGGAGCTGATGGAAACAGAACTAGAACGGGTAAAAAACGCCCAATAACCCGACCATTGACAGGATCAAAGCCATGACTATTAACAAAACACTGCTCAGCGTTATGTTTATGGGACTGCTCACCGCTTGTGGCGGTGCGCCGAAAAAAATACCGGAACTGGAACAGGCGCGTAGCCAATACCGCAGCGCCAGTTCCGATGAACAGATTGTTCGCTACGCAACAGAAGAGCTCAATGACGCTAACACCGCTTTGCAAGCGGCAGAGAAAAATTTCAAACACGGGGATCAAACCGAAGCTACGGTTCATCACGCCACACTGGCATTAAAGCGAATTGATTTGGCGCGTTTGATCGCGGAGCGTAATGAGGCAGAATCTTCCTTGCAGACCATGGACAAAGAACGCCAACAGGCACAGCTGAAACTACGTGCTGACGAGATCGATCAAAAACGCAAGCAGCTTGAGCAAGAGCGGATCAACGCGGAATTAGCTAAATCAGAAGCTGAAGCGGCAAAAGCCGAAGCGGAACTGTTAAAGAAACAAGTGGCGGAATTGCAAGCCAAACAGACCGAACGCGGTATGGTTTTAACCTTAGGGGATGTGTTGTTTGCGGTGAACGAGGCCACACTAAAACCAGGCGCTGAACGTAACATCGAGAAGATTGCTGATTTCATGGACAATCAACCAGATCAGACGGTTGTTATTGAAGGTCATACCGATTCAATGGGCGATGCCGGTTACAACCTGCAGTTGTCAGAGAATCGAGCCAATTCAGTCAAGCAGGCCCTTGTGCAAAGAGGCATCGATAAATACCGAATTTCAACCCAAGGTTTCGGCGAGACTTTACCGGTGGCCAGTAACGATGATCGCGCCGGACGTCAGCGCAATCGTCGTGTTGAGGTCATTTTCCCCAAGCCTGTTAATAACGTTGTTGAAAACGTAATCGAATAATCTGCTTCTTCAATCACCGACGCCGGTTGTCTGTTTCAGCTTCAATTTTTCTAATGAAATTGATTGGTTGTGGCAGCTGCCGGCGTTGCTGCGCTTGGCCACAAAATATAAAAAACCGCCAGTTCAAAACGTCAAAATAAAGATGCCGTGTTTCCCTTCACTGCTGTAGTGACTATCGTACTCATCTTTTCGCTGAGTATGAACATTTAAATTTTTTCGAAAGCCCAGAAAAGGTGTGGTTGTTGAGCCTATAAGGGATGACGAGTTTACCGGTAAACAATACACGTTTTTTTGTGACCCTGATGGCCTCCCATTGGAATTGTATGAGCGGGCAGCCCCCTAACGTCGACGCTGTTGCTGGCAGGGTGTTCAGACGATAATTCTACTGACTGTGTTACAGAACTTCGACCCCATCTCCTAGCGTTATAACGCCACCTTCCAATATTTCAGCGTATACCCCCATATCCATATGGCCATAGTGTTCACGCAATAGCGTTGGAGTTTTAAGATCACGCTCAGCTGTTTTTAGATTAACTTCGGTTGCGGGGCAACGTCTTGTGCGTTTTAAAATTTTAAGGCGTGTCGACCCAATCGCGATATCTTGTTCTTCCATCTCCAGCTCTGCAAAGGGTGGCATGCCTGATATCAGTATATTGCCCCGGAATCTGAGTGGATCGATTGTTTGCCCGACTGCTGCTGAGAACGCAGCGACGCTATCGGCATTGATGATGGAGACCGCGTTCATCATATCGCTCGAAACAACGGACACATCAGTGAACCGATGGGGCGACGCTTCATAGAGATGCGGCATCTCATCATTGGGCAGTTGAAGGTAAGATTTTAAGAATTCGCTGGCGTTCTGTCTGCCTTCGGCCGTGGCGATGTCAAACTGGCCGGTGTCCTGCGGTGAGGAAATAGAGAGGATGTCGGTTTTTTCGTCGTACGCTGAGGTAAGCAGCGCTAAGGTTGCGTCGCGGGCCAACATATAAAACTTTGTTTTTGGCAGCGGCTTGGGGTCGTCAGGATCGAACCCACTATTGGGGCGTGCAAACCCGAACCGACGATCTCCCGGAAAACCCTTGCCCGCTTCCAGCGCGACGCTGTTTAGTGCTTGGCCGCTCAAACCTTTTACCGGAAATTGTGTGAGCGCATCGATTACTACAGCCATGGTGTCACCGCTTTGTAGAAGTGCCCGATTCTTAAGGGAATTGTACGCGGTTTTCTGGCCCGATTTCTCGGCCTACGGTACAACTATCGGTTGCAAGGTGGCACGAAATTTACATGGTATTGCCAATTACTCAGTGCATCCTATGCCAGCCTCAGCTCAACCAACACAATTTGTGGTCAGTGGATTCCACCGCAGTGGGACCTCACTGACCATGCAGGCCCTAGTCAGGGCAGGCTTGGCAGCGGGCGATCAATTGATGCCCTCTCATCCTTCGAACCCCGATGGGCACTTCGAAGATATGGAGGTCGTGGCCTTGCATCAAGCGGCTCTGGAAGCCAGTCAACGCGACTGGTTTAGCCTTGGACAAGCGGTGCAGCCGTCACCCGCAACGTACAAACGATCGGCACAAAAAATCATCCAGCGGCTGCAATCTTGTGGCAGTGATTGGGGTTTTAAAGATCCCAGAGCTTGTCTGTTTCTGGACTGGTGGTTCGAGCAGCTCGAGCGGCCCGCGGGTGTATTCATTTATCGTCATTACCGCGCCTGTAACCGATCGTTGCGCATGCGTGAAGCGCAAGAACTGGCCTGCTCGGCTGAACCGGATACGGTGGACTTACGATTCTGGAAAGATCCTCACCATGGTTTAAGACTGTGGGCTGATTACAACCGATGTTTGTTGACGTTTGCCAGGGAACAATCGCAGCGAGTGCTAGTGGTGCCTTACGATGCCATGATTTCCGGATTCAATATCGCTAAAGCGGTGAATAAGCGCTTTGGGTTGTCTTTGAACGCATCAGCCGAATCAGGCATTCGTACAGGCCCGGTGGGCTTAACGGATGCCGATCGTGAGTTGCCTGACATTCCTGCCCAATTGCACGACGAATTAGAATCCATCCTTGCAGGATTAAATGCCTTGTCGGTGAACGGGGCAGTGAGCGTTGGAGCACTGGATTCCAGAGTGCGCTCTGCGGGGAAAGATCGCCCGGCGTCATCAAACACCTTATCGCAAATTGATACAACGTTACACGCTGCTGGTTTTTCCGGTGTGGATTCTCGAGTTGAATATACAGCGAGTGTTAGCACACGGTTTGCCGTTGCCGGTGACGATGCAGAACGGCTTGAAGACGATGAAGACTTCAGCGATTGGGATGCTAAAAAAATTGGTGAAGAACTGGAAGCTGCTATTGTCTCGTCTCAAAATGAACGAGCCATGCGCATTGCGAGTTTGTGCGAACAGGCTCATTTCGATCAAGTAAAACTTCAGTTATTCTCCGGCCAGATCTGGCTTCGACAAGGCGATCTTGAACGCGCCAACCGACACCTTCAACGAGCCTATGCCATCGATCCTGATAACAAGAACGGGTTGGTGTTGCTGGGGTTGTTAGCTGAACGACAACAGCGCTATGACGAGGGTGTCGACTTTTTTGATGCAGTATTGAGTCAAGCGCCGAACAACATGGGGGCGTATCTTCACAGTGCTCGCTGTTTTATCGCTCTCAATAAAACAGAGCAGGCTCTACAGCGATGTGAATTGGGGCTTCGCCGGAATGCGCATTTTTTGCCATTGCAACAGTGCAAGCTGGATGTTTTAAAGGCAACAGCTTCGGCCGATGTGGTGGCGGATTACTTTGAAACGCTGCTGGCAGAATATCCCAATAATGCAGTGCTACTAATGCGCTACTCGCATTTTCTGGCAGAACTTGGAGACACACATGCGTCGGGTAACTTTTACTACCAGTCGGTGCAGAAAAAAATAGCCTCGAATAGTGCTTACACCTCTTTGCTCCGCGAGGCAGTTGGTGCGATTGAGCCCGCCGCTGAAAGCCAGCGCCTGGAGCGCTGTGTTTGCAAGGAGCTGGCTAAGGTGTTTAATGTTTCGTGATGGTTGAGTGGATCTAACAGCGCTAAACTGTACGACTCACTTAATTGGGCGCGCGTTGCACTCGCACGGGATAGAACTTGACGCCGGCGTAGTCCAACGATGGTGCTCCGGGAAAGCCGCGTTGAGCCGCTAACGAATACCAGCGTACGGCATCTTCGGCGGCTTGATTGGCAGCGGCCGGTATGCCGTTCAGGCTTTGAGCTTCGCGCGCAAATTCGATCCCCAAGACAACCTGTGCCGCACGCTCACCGGATTCAGCGCGGGCCGTCAGTGCGTGCTTGGACAATTGGGATAGCTCTGCCATTTCTCTATCCACTTCGTTCTGCACAGCTTCCTGACGAATGACCGGATCGGCAGAGTTGAGGTTCGGTTCACGTGCGGGCACATCGTACGGTACCGCAACCGTTGGTACGAGCACGGGCGCTGATGGCGCTGGACTTAAAGTTGCCGGTGCAATCACGTTCGGGTCGGTCAATGGCTCGTCCAGCACCCCTCCGGTAGCGAGGTTGCCGGCTGGATCGAAGGCATAAGCTGTGGCGCTGAAACTTAAAAGAATCAAGCTAAAAAGGGTGTTTCGTGTCATGGGGCAAAGTTTACGGGTTACGGAGCCATTAATGCAGTGGGTTTTACCGGTAACACAGCTAATCGGTGAACTGCTCCTCATACTCATTGGTAAGTTACGAGTCTCATAGCCGCTATTAATTGACGAGTGCGCGAACTCCCCAGCGCACCCCGATCAAGTTCCAAGGTGTCGCGGTGATAACTGATTCGCAAAAAAACGGTTTAAGCTTCTTTGGTTTACGTGCGGTGTTTGTACTGTCTGTGTTTCTTGCAGGCTGCGGTGGCGGTGGGGGTGATGGCGCAGCGCGAGATCAAATCCGTTTTGTTGATCCAGGCGTCGAGCTACCCGAGCCCGGTGGCACCTTGCCAAGCCTTGCCACAAGCCGAAAAGATTTCAACGATGTGCACTTCGCAGGCTCTGCGCTGTGTGGCAATTGCCACAACAATGATCAGTCCTTGCCGATTGAAGAGCGCCCCATGACGGTTAATACCGATGAGGGAATTCGCAAAGACGTGTCAATCGGTCTGGCTTGGGAAACCAGCACCATGGCGCAAGCGGCTCGCGACCCGTATTGGCACGCGGTGGTCGCGTATGAAATCGATCAGTATCCGGATCTGGAACCGCAGATCAATGACAAATGCACAGCGTGTCACGCACCCATGGCTAACACACTGGCTAAAAAAAACACCGGTGGCGTGAACTATTCGTTGTTCAGTAAGGGCTCGCCAGAGTCGGGTAACTTTCAGCCAGGCTTGCTCGATATGGACGACACCAGCGAACTGTTTAATCATGCCATGGACGGGGTCAGTTGTGCGTTGTGCCATCAGATGGAAGATGTCGGTTTGGGTACTGCGGCCAGTATGACCGGCGGGTACACGATTCCTACTATTCCGGAAGAAGATAAAGAAAATCGACCTGCCTACGGCCAGTACGGCGATCCGGACGTGATTTACATGCAAACCGTAGGCGAATTCACGCCGAAATTTGGCGCGCATATCAGTACCTCCGAAACCTGCGCGACCTGTCATAACCTAAACCTCGAGCCTGTCGATACCGAAGGCAACGTTTCTGACACCGTCACGCATTTTGCTGAGCAAGCCATGTACACCGAATGGCTATCCAGTGATTTCGCCGTGGGCAAGCCACAAGAGGCCAGTTGTCAGTATTGCCACATGCCGAAACTGGATCGTGATGTCTTTTTGGCAACCTCCAATGCAAGTAACAAACGAGCTGACTTTGCTGAGCACACCTTCTTGGCTGCGAATACGGTGATACAGCAGATCATGCACGACAACAAAGAATCCCTCGGCATCGATGCTGCTCTGGATTTTCTCCCAGCCATCGAACGCAACCGGAATTTCCTGCGCACCGCGGCCGAAGTGCTGGTGGAACCGAACTCTTTGGAAAACGGAATTCTGGATTTTGATGTCACAGTGAACAACCTTACCGGGCATAAATTGCCCAGTGGCTATCATTCCCGCCGCGCTTTTCTGCACGTGGTTATCACCGATGCCAACGGCGTCGTGGTGTACGAGAACGGCAAAATCAACCCCGACGGAGGCATCACTGGGGTAGACGAAGACGTCAATGCCTTTTTCTGGGAGCCCCATCATGAGGTCATTACCAATGCCACTCAGGTTCAGGTCTACCAGGCCATCACCGGTAACGACGACAACGAGCGCACGCATTCTCTGCTCAACAGCGCGCTTTTCCTGAAAGACAATCGACTCACGCCGGCTGGATTTGACAAGAACGACGTCTCGGCTGACGTAGCTGTAACCGGATTAGCGATGGATGATGGGAACTTCAATCTGGGTTCAGACACTACCAAGTACCTCGCTCGGTTGAGCGGTGGCGTAGCTCCGTACAACATCACGGTATTTTTCCGCTACCAGCCTATCTCGAAAGGCCATCTGGATGATCTGTTTACTTACTCTGACACAATTCCGTCAGTGGATCATTTCCGTACGATGTATGAAGCTGTGCCGTTCAAAGACGAAATTATGACGTTCGGCGAGGCCAGTATCGAGTAAAGCTAAGGATCGTGAAAGAGCGTGGCAGTAGCCACACTTGGTCATGAGCTCCGCTATACTTTCACTCTTAATTTGGCTGAGCATCCGGCAGGGTGCTCAGACGCAAAAACCGTGTATACGGAGTCTATATGCTCACCCTGTTTCGTCGTCTCTCTGCCTCGTTTTGTTTCGCGCTAGCCTTGCTGGGCTCAGCGCCTTCAGCTGTTCTCGCTCAACAGGCGGAAGGGCTGGAATACCGTATTGGACCTGAAGATGTGCTGCACATATCGGTTTGGAAAGAAGAAGATCTTGATCGCAAGGTGCTGGTTCGTCCCGATGGCGGGGTATCGTTTCCGCTAGTCGGCGACATACAAGTCTCCGGGCGAACGCCTCTGGAAGTTCAGGATGAAATTCGTTCTCGCCTGGCGCGCTACGTACCTGACGCGGCAGTTACGGTATCGGTGGACAAAATCTCTGGATACACTATCTTTGTTCTAGGCGAAGTCAACAAACCGGGCCAGTTCACCATGGGTCGCTACGTCGACGTGGTTCAGGCTCTAACGCTCGCTGGTGGTACGACGCCGTACGCTTCCGAACGCAAGATCCAGATCCTGCGGCGTCAGGACGGGCGTGAAGTCACTTACAGCTTTGACTTTCGGGACATTCAACGCGGTCGCGACTTATCACAGAATATTATTCTGCAATCGGGCGACGTGGTCGTCGTACCGTAAAAACGCTTCGACAATCCAGGGTTAGCAGGCACGGCATGAAACGCATTCTAAGTGGGCTAACCTTGGCGTTTTTTACCAGCGCCGCGCAAGCCGATGTGTGGGTATTTGACCCGTCAGCATCGCTCGATCAACGCTTTGACACCAACTTTTCCATAAACCCTGCCAACGAAGATGGGGTGTCGCAGACTCGCCTGGTGGGGAGTCTGGGCATCAGCCGTGAATCCCAAATCAACGCCTTTAAGGGGCTGTTGCGGGCCGATGCGTTGGCCACTCTTGGCAACGACGGCACGAACAACGGTGGTGGGGAACTCAATTCCAATCAGATCGTCCTGCTGGACTACACCCACACCCGCGTCAGATCAAATTTTGGTGTCCGTTTTAACGGGGTACGCGACACTCCAAGCCGAGACATCGCGGCTGACATTCTGGACATCAATTTCACCAATTCGGCACTGGACACTGGGCTGACGGTGCCTCAGGTGGACAACATCGCCCGCACCAGTTTGACGGTAACGCCGAACTTCAGCTACAAGCTGAGCCGTCGTTCTACCATCAACGCCGAACTCAGTTTCAGTACCGTCAACCATTCAACGCCCAGCGTAGAGGAGTCGTTGGCGTCGCAGTTCGAACTCGCCAACCCGGGAGTCGATGTACCAGACAACTTGACGATTGACGATGTGGGTGGGCCTTTTCGCGTCAACGACGAGCTCGATGATTACGATGAGCAGTCGCTCACAGCAGGCTATCGCTTCCAACTAACGCCGATCAGCACGCTCTCTGCGACGCTCGGTGTCAGCCGTTTTTCGGCAGATACCGAGCCGGCTCCAGGCGTTATCATTCCGTTCGAGGAACTGATTCCTGACGACGACGAACCAGCAATTTTTCGCGCACCGCTGCGCACCGCGACCTCTATCACCACCACGTTTCGGTTGGGTTATGAGCGGGCGCTGTCGCCGTTGTTGACGATCGGTGTTGAGGCGGGGGTGCGTAACCTGAACTTCGATAACTCGGATTTGTTTCGTGAAGACGACGAGACCGGATTAAGCCCTGAAGATCGTCAGGCGGCGCTGGATGCAACCGAAGGCAATGATGTTGGATTTGTCGGCGCATTTACAATCTCACGCGATGACGGTATTTCCCGTTACAGTGGCCGAATTGGGTTTGATGTCTTACCCAGTAGTGTTGGTTCTCAGGTGGAGTCGTTTGAGTTTATCGGTGATTACACGAGAAAGCTCAACCCGCTGTTGGATTTTGCGTTCCGTGTTCGCGCCTTTGAGCCCGATGCCATATCGGCTACGAATGACAATGAATTTGCGCGGCGATTCTTAAGTCTTGAGCCACGGGTGGTCTATCGATTCACGCGCAGTTGGTCAGCGGCGGCCTCATACCGCTACCGTCGGCAGAGAAGTCAGATCGATACCGAAAGTGGGCAAAGCCATGCGCTATTGTTTTCGTTGAAATATAGCCCACCCCTGAAAATACGTGACCTGAACCAAGGCGGCTAGGATGCTCTTTACGCCCACTCCTTTAGCAGGTGCTTATCTCATCGAGCCTGAACGACGCGCCGATGATCGCGGTTTCTTTGTCAGGACCTTTTGCGAAAATGAGTTCGCTGAGCACGATCTGGAAACCCGTTTTGTTCAGGTGAACGCTGCGAGGAATACCCAGCGTGGCATTGTACGAGGGTTGCACCGACAACTGGCACCGCACGAAGAGGTGAAGGTTGTGCGTTGTGTGCAGGGCTCAGTGTTTGACGTGATTGTCGACTGCAGAGAGGGTTCCCCCACTCGGTACCGATGGTTTGGTGCCACACTCAGCGCCGCTAATGGCACGCAATTGTATGTGCCAAAAGGGTTTGCTCATGGATATCAAGTGCTGGAAGATGAGTCGGAGCTTAATTATCTGGTCAGCGCGCACTACGCGCCGGGTTCCGAAGCAGGGCTTCGCTGGAATGATCCCGTTTTAGGTATCGAATGGCCGGTAACGGCGGACGTTGATCTGTCTGAGAAAGATGCGGCCTGGGATTTACTGAAAAACCGCTGACGCACAGAGCTTGCGCGTCGGTACCTAACGCTTTACATATCGAGATCCGATTCAGCTACCGATTCTGTGCTTGCGGGCGGTGGCGTCAAGGCAATATATTCGACGATTTCCATGGCTGTTGGATCAAAAACGGCAACGCCATTGGCATAACGAGCGGTGAACCGGTACAACTCGAACTTGTCCAGATTGAGTCCTTTTTCAACGATTTCCTGATCGTTTTTCTCACTCCAGCCCAGCTGTTCCAGATCCTGTCTGTCCAGTGTCTGCTCCTTCATGGCTTCATGACCCTGGCTTACCGACATAAACTGATCACTTCTTTCCGACGCCTGTGGGTAGCCGTTGAGCACATCTTCCAAATACTGCCCGAAGGTGTCCTTGTTCGGAATCGGAGCCATCAACACAGCGGGATGCGTGTCGGTGAGTGTTGACAGTGGCACCGGTGTGGATTTTTTCTCAACCAGAATGTCGTTAGCTTCAGTTAAATTAGCGTTGGATAACGAGACGAATTTATTTTCTGCAAACACCATCGCTACGGTGCGTTGATCGTAAGTGGTCAAAAACCCATAGGCCAGAGCTGCGATTTGAAACGCGCCTATTACGCACAGGTCGAATACCAGGCTTTTCTTTTTTGGGTTCCATAGAATCAGGGTTAACAAGGGCCCCAGCACCAAGTCGATCAGCGCCACCAGCTTCAAACCTTGCCAGCCGCCGTCGAGAAAAAACAGCTTGCCCGGAAACCAGTAGAAGGCCATTAGCGCGACTAGAACCAGGAACACGATCAGGCTCAGGGTAAAGTGGATGGCAAAAGCCTGCCAGCGGTTCAGCGATTTCCAGTGTGGAACTGACGCGATTGGCAGTGAAGCACTGACTGCGGACATGCGAACGTATCCTCAAGGGGATGTAACAGGTTCGCTATGGCAAGCAAATCTCTGGCCAACGAGGCGCGCACTTTACAGAACGGATCAGGGGGCCAAGGCAGGCGAGAGAAGGATCAGTTCACCGATTCGCTCAGCAAAAACTCAATCAGCGCTTTTTGCGCGTGCAGGCGGTTGCCGGCCTCGTCCCACACCACGCTTTGTGGCCCATCCAGTACTTCGGCCACGACCTCGTCGCCTCGATGCACCGGCAAGCAGTGCATGAACAGCGCCTCAGAGTCGGCCAGCGCCATAACCTCCTCGGTGACCTGGAAAGGCTTGAACACGAGTTCGCGGACGGCTTGTTCATCTTCCTGTCCCATGCTGGCCCAGACGTCGGTAACCACCAGATGAGCCCCTTCAGCCGCTGCTTCGGCCGATTCGACACGCGTGGCTCGCGCTGCGCCGCGTTCAAGAATCTGCGGGTCGGGCTCATGGCCATCGGGGCAGGCGATGCGTAAGTCGAAGCCGAGTAGGTTGGCGGTGTTGATGTAGGAATGGCACATGTTGTTGCCGTCGCCGATCCAGGCGACTGATTTGCCTTCGATGTCGCCGGCGTTTTCCGCAAACGTTTGCATGTCGGCAAGCAGCTGACAGGGGTGCAATAAATCGGTTAAACCGTTTATCACGGGAATGGAGGCAGACTCTGCCATGCGTTCGACGATGTCGTGTGAGAAGGTCCGCAGCATGATGATGTCAACCATCTGAGACAGCACACGTGCCGTGTCCTCGACAGGCTCTCCCCGGCCGAGCTGCGTGTCGCGAGGTGACAGGTTGATCGCGTGACCGCCCAGTTGTGCCATTCCGGCTTCAAAAGACACACGCGTTCGAGTGGATGACTTTTCAAAAATCATTGCCATGGTGTGGGGCTTGGGCAGGGTTTGCAGTTCGCCCGATTCCCATTGCTCGCGAAATTCTCGCCCACGGTGAACTAACTGAAGAAACTCTTCTTTGGTTAAATCAAGTTCTGATAGGTAATGCCGCACGGCTTTGACTAAATCCTGTGTTAAACGCCTGGCGCTATCCCGAGGACGTTTCTGTGTTGGGAAGCTCGGAGGTGGCAAGAAAATCTTTGATCAGCTCCGATACACGGAGGACAATCAGATCAGCGTCGTCGTCGCTAATTATATAAGGTGGTAACAACCGCACCACGCGACCGGCTGTGACGTTCAAGAGTACGCCGTTGTCCATCGCGGTGCTCATAAGTATTGGACAATCGCGATCGAGTTCGATC
>CALFBL010000345.1 GCA_937951695.1 uncultured Granulosicoccaceae bacterium
GAGTGGGCGGTTGAGGGTGAGAGAATTCGTCACGCGCTGCGCATCGGTGAACGGGTGGTGTTCCACTGCTATGCCGGGTTGGGCCGGACCGGTATGATGGCCGCCCGAATTCTGGTTGAATTAGGCATGGAGCACGAGGCAGCTATCGCCGAGGTGCGCAAGACCAACCGTCGGCGCATACAAACCAAAGGGCAATCCAACTACGTGCGCCGCTGTTTTTCGCTGCTCGACCCCCTCGACTGATTCAGCGCCGAACAGGGTATCGGTGGAAGGATCTGGGCCGCAATGGGGCAACCGGAAAGCACCGCTGTCGTTGCAAGCTACCCACGGGTCGCCTTTTCCAACCCTTGAGCGTGTGAAGCACAGCACGATAGCCAGTCCCGACTGGGGAGCTTTATGAGAAAGCACGATGGATTCAACAACGCCTTCAAACCCCGACAACCCGACCCCACCCGCGCGGCGCGGAAGGCGTGGCGGCGGACGGGCCGCCAAGCGCGAACAGCGAGCGGCGAGCGATCAAGTCAGAAGCCCGTACATCACTCGTAAGATTGCGCCGCTAACGATGATCGACGAAGCAGGGCTGGCAGTCATTGAAGCCAATGCTGAGGTCATTCTCGAAGAGATTGGTATCGAATTTCGTGACGATGCCGAAGCGCTACAGCTGTGGCGCGACGCCGGTGCCGATGTGCAGGGCCAGCTGGTGCGCTTCCCACGCGGGCTCTGCCGAAAACTGGTCACCGACTCCGCCCCTGCCGAATTCACCCAACACGCCAGAAACTCGGCCAACAACGTACAAATCGGTGGCAACCACCTGGTAACCGTCCCCGCTTATGGACCTCCGTTTGTGCGGGATCTTGAGGGCGGCAGGCGTTACGCCACCTTGGCTGACTTCGAGAATTTCGTGAAGCTGGCGTACTCAAGCCCGCACATTCACCATTCTGGCGGCACCGTTTGCGAGCCGGTTGATTTGCCGGTGAACAAACGCCATTTCGATATGGTGTACACCCACATGCGTTATTCGGACAAGGCCTTTATGGGTTCAGTGACTGCACCGGAACGGGCACAAGACACGGTGGATATGGCTAAGATATTGTTCGGTGACGACTTTATCGATCCTGCGACGGGTCAGGAAAAGACGGTGATCATCAATCTGATCAACGCGAATTCGCCGATGACCTTTGACGACACCATGTTGGGGGCTGCCAAGGTTTATGCGCGTAACAACCAAGCCTGTGTGATCTCGCCCTTCATTCTGGCAGGTGCCATGTCTCCGGTAACGGTGGCGGGCACTGCGGCTCAAATTCTGGCTGAAGCCCTTGCGGGTATGGCGTTTGTGCAACTTGTACGCCCCGGTGCGCCAGTCGTGTTCGGCACCTTTGCCAGTTCGGTATCGATGCAATCGGGGGCACCGACTTTCGGTACCCCGGAACCGACCATGGTCATGAGCGTGTGTGCAGCACTGGCTCGACGCCTGCAGGTGCCGTTTCGAAGTGGTGGCGGATTGTGCGGGTCCAAGATACCCGATGCGCAAGCGGCCTACGAGGCTGCGAACACCATGCAAGCGGCCGCGCTCGTTGGGGTGAATTTCATGCTCCATACCGCCGGTTGGCTGGAAGGCGGGTTGTCGATGGGGTACGAGAAATTCATGCTGGATGCCGATCAGGCGGGAATGCTCGGTGCTTTGCTGGGTGGGGTGGATCTCAGCGCGAACGGACAAGCGATGAGTGCGTTGCGCGAAGTAGGTCCTGGACAGCACTTTTTAGGGTGCCAGCACACTCAGGATAATTTCGAAACGGCCTTTTATCGCTCTGACATTGCCGATAATAATTCGTTTGAGCAGTGGGAGTCGGAAGGCGCACTCGATGCATGTCAGAGGGCCAGTGTGCGGGTGAAATCAACGTTAGAGGCTTATCAGGCCCCACCCATCGACCCGGGTGTGGACGAAGCCCTGCAGGCGTTTATGCGAACTCGCAAGGATTCCTTTCCCGATATGAACTACTGAGCCCATCGGGCATCGCTGTCGCGTTTGTTTGCAAGATCTTTCCCTATTTGGGACGGTTTTGATTAATACTTCGCCAATCTAGAGTTTGGCGGGCGTCATCATGATCGGAACAGAGGCATTACCGGCGCGTATTGGGTTCTATCTCGTGCCCCAGTTTTCGTTAATTGCGTTCTCCAGCGCTTTGGAAACGTTGCGTATAGCCAACCGCCTATCGGGCGAGACGTTGTACGAGTGGGTACTGATTTCCAGCGATGCTCAGCCGGTTCAGTCCAGTAGCGGAATCTCGGTTGACGTGGCGCACGGTACCGATCATGTCGATCGGGGTTATCACGCAATCTTGGTTTGCGGCGGCACCAACATTCATCAGCTCGAGGACGAGGCGGGGGTGAACTGGCTGCGCTCCCACGATAAACCGGCGACCGTGCTGGGAGCGGTGTGCACGGGCAGCTATCTGTTGGCTAAAGCGGAGTTACTCAACGGCTACCGCTGTACCATTCATTGGGAGAACCTCGCGAGCGCCAGGGAGCAGTTCCCGCAGCTCGTCATCTCCCCTGAACTGTTTGAAATTGATCGCAACCGGTACACCTGTGCAGGCGGTACCGCGCCAATTGACATGCTGATGTGCGAAGTACGCAATCGACACGGCTCAGAGCTTGCCAAGCGCATCTCCGAGCAGTTTATCGTTGATCGCATCCGCGATCAAAACGATCGACAGCGTGTGCCATTAACCCAGCGCATCGGCGCCAGTCAACCCAAATTGGCTGAAGCGGTCTCGTTAATGGAGGCGAACATCGAGGAGCCGATGACGCTGGATGAATTGTCTTATCATGTTGGATTGTCTCGTCGGCAACTTGAGCGTCTGTTTCAACGTTATTTAAGCTGCGTGCCGACGCGTTACTATTTGGAATTGCGATTGGAAAGAGCGCGGCAACTGCTGTTGCAAACCAGCATGCCGATTGTCGATATAGCCTTGGCTTGTGGCTTTATCTCAGCGCCGCATTTCTCTAAATGCTATCGCGATACCTACACAATCCCGCCCCGCGACGAACGTCGTCGTGCTGCGGGATTGCTCGACCGTGAGGCCTCTGAGCGCCAAGCGCATGGCGGTCAGTTATCCGATCAGCGATCGAACATACCGATGGGTACGTCGAAGTCGGTGTAGGAATCGATTGGTGCGGTGACGACGCTCGCTCGAAATTCCAAGCCTGCGGTGATGCCAGGGTTTGCCGGACAGGCACCGGTTTCTATGTAAGTCATGGCAGCACCTGTTAAAGCATCGTTTAAATTGTTACGTGGAAAGCGGAACTCATCGCGCACTTCGCAGGTAGGATTAAGTCCACCCAGCACGGTTTCGCCGACATCGTTACTGGTGATTCGATCCATCGCGTTCAAGGCCAGATCGCAATTAGCGTTAGAGACTGAAGCGAAAGGCTTGCCGCGAGTGGTTTCTCCGATGAGCACCACATCGATGTAAGGCTTTAAATTATTCGCAACCGCTTCGGCAGCCGAAGCGGTTCTCGTCGTGGTCAGAATAATAAGGCGTGGCAAATCGAGATTGATGTCTTGCGCTTCCAGCACGGCGGTTTCGTTAAATTGCTGGTACCGACTGTTAAACGAGGTGGACTGAAAGGTTCGCCCGGTAAAGCTAGAGCCAGCCAATTGAGCCGCGAGCTTTTGTGCGATGTAAACAAAGCCGCCGCCGTTGTAACGAAAATCCAGAATCAGGTCGTTGATGTTTTGTTCGACAAAGTAAGCCAGTGCATTGTCCAGTTCGGCTTCGCTGGTGCGTAGAAACGTTGACAGTTCCAGGTACCCGCTCTTGGTTCCGCCCTGGTGCTCGAAGACGTCGAAGGTGCCGACCGTTTTAATGGTAAAGACACTGGAGGTGACCACAACATCTCGAGCCACGCCGACTTCCCGCTCTAGTGTGAACGTAACGGTGGTTGGCTCGGAACCCTCGCCAAAGATATCGGCGATTAAATTGTCGGTAAGATCAAGTTCGGGTACCCCGTTCACAGCCAGTACACGATCTCCACGTTGCACATCCAACTCACTGATCGGAGAGCCGCTAATAATGTCGGAAAAGCGCAAAGCCCCTTGTTGGTCGCGGCGCCAACGAAACCCGAAACCAAACGTCTCACCCGCCTGAAACAGGCTTTCACGTTGGGCGAGCGAGCTCACCGAGGAGAAGTCATCGGGCGACACGCGCAGGTCAGCCAGTAACTCGGCAGGGTCTGAGTAGTCGTCTGGATCGACCATAGGCACTTGATCGAAGTAAATGTAGTAATCGCGCATCTGTGTATAGATCCAGGCGTTGATACCTCGGACGCTGCAGATATTGGGAGCTCCCAGTACCGCACCATCGGCCAGCTCAACGTCCGCACCATCGGTGTCTGTGGTGAATTCGGACCCTACCGTGACGTCGCTGGTTACCCGTGGTTCATCGCTATCAGAGGACGAACACCCGGCGAACGCAAGGGTGGCGGCCAAACACACCGCTAGGCAGGATTTTTTCGCTGATGCTTGTACAGTCATTGAGTTCATTCGCCTGTTGGTACACTGGCCTGTTCGCTATCCTACACAAACGAATCGGAATGATGCGTCGTGGTGTGTTACCGACGCTGCACAGGAAGGTGTTGCGTAAGAGCTCAGATCGTCGATAGGAGTGCAAGTTCATAAACGATAAGCCCTGCGTACATACCCACGGCGGCGCCTAATGCCGCTCGCGATCGCACAAGGCCAAAGACTTTCAGGTTCGCGGTGGCCACTAAAACAATAGCCGGAATCGCCGTCAGGGCCATCTTTACAGCCATAAAGGTCCAGACGTTGATGTTTAACATGGTATTCATGAAAGGATTCACTTCCCGGCCGCCGTGGGCGATGAGGGTTAGTGTGAACATCGAATCCATGATCGACAGGCAAAGCAGCGACATTGCCATGGTAAAAAGACCGGCCTCAAACCGGTCCAGTACCGGAAAGCGGCGATCAGATTTACGGCGACCAACAAAGCGGCGGGGTGCGAGCACTTGGTGCTTGAATGTGCGCAGCGAATAGTGTCGGCGATCGTCTTTGATCCGACGGCGGTTCTCGCGGTCCCAGCTCAGGCTTGTGTCGGCGGTGGCGCCGGTTTTTGGTGTAGCAATTATCACAGCGTGTTACTCCCTCAATGTGGGCACAGTGTATCGAGGCTGACTCCACACCGTTGTGCCGCATCGCACGTCCAATCGATTAGGGCAGCGCTGGAAGTGTGAATTAATCAACAAATTGCTTACGCTCGGCCACGAAGCTGCTCTTTGAGCTGGAAATATTTCATGCCCAAGGCCACCATCGAGCTGCCAGCGCCAGCGGGTAGCGGTAAGCGCCAGCGCCAGAATTCATCAAACGTGCTCAGCTCTTCTAGTGTGCCGGAGACGGCAGTCGCAGCGATTTCAGCCAGTACATGAGAAGTGGCCATGCCGTGCCCGGAATAGCCCTGGGCGTAGAACACCCGATCGCTCGCCCGGCCCAGCATCGGGATGCGGTTAATCACGATGCCCGCTGTACCCGTCCATGCGTACTCGATCCCCACCCCGGTAAGTGCTGGGAAGGTACGCTCAAGCGCAGGCAACAAGCTAGCACCCACATCGTCGATAGCGGTGCCAGAGTAATTGGTGCCGCCGCCAAACATCAGCCGGTGATCGGCGGTGATGCGGTAGTAGTCGAGTACCATCCGGGTGTCGTAGACGGCGTTGTTGTCCCGGTTAATCTGATCACATAGCCCCTTGCCGAGAGGTTCGGTGACGAGGTTCCCGAGGGTGGCCGGGAACAAATAGCCGCCAAGCTGTGTGCGCATCAGGCGGTGATAGGCGTTGCCCGCGAGCACCGCGTATTTCGCATGCACTGTGCCTGAGTCGGTGACTAACTGCACCGGCTGATTCGATGGCGTGCGAATCCTCTTTACCGCTGTGTTTTCAAATATACTTGCGCCCATTTTTTCCGCCGCTTGCGCCTCCCCAAGGCAAAGCTTCAGCGAATGCAGATGCAGATTTTTGGTGTTCAGCACCGCACCGTGATACAGCGGTGTCTGCAGCCGTTGGTGAAGTTCTGCCTGAGTAAGAAAGGAGACCTCATTGCCCATGCCTCTTTGGTGGGCGGTTTCCACCATCGCTTCCAATTCAGGCACATCCTCTGGGGTCCAGGCGGTAAACAAATGCCCCGTCTTTAAATCGCAATCGATGTTGTAGCGTTCAACACGAGAGGTAATGATGTCGTGACCGCGCCAACGCAGATTCCAGATGAAGTCTGCTGCGCTCTTGTTTCCTGCTTGAGTGTGTGTGTTGTTATTTTTACCCAGGCTGCGTTTTTTCTGCAGTTGCTTCAACATGGCGGTATCACCGGAAAGGCTGCCAGTGACTTGCCCGCCCGAATTGCCGGAGGATGCAGTTTTTTGCAAAAATACGCAGCAGACAATCACAGCTTGGACTGCTTGCCAAGATGACTGTACAATACTTTGGCAAAATGGCGAACACATAGGCTTTGAATATGCTTTTAC
>CALFBL010000346.1 GCA_937951695.1 uncultured Granulosicoccaceae bacterium
TTCGGCCTTGTCCGTTTCAGTTCTGCTTGCTGCTAGCTCCGACTGCTCGACTTCCGCACGACCGACCTCAAGCCGCGCCGCTTCCACATGAGCAGCTTTTGCTTTGCGTGCAGCAGCTCGCGCGGCTTCTGCTCGGTCCGCTTCTACTTGTTTCGCTTTCGCTCGAGCAGCTTCTGCCTCTCGAGCAGCAGCTTGCGCAGCTTCTGCCCGGTCCGCCGCTATTTTATTCGCTTTCGCTCGCGCAGCTTCTGCACGCCGCACTTCCAGCTGTTTTTCTTCATCGAGTAACGCTTGAAGCCGCTGCACTTCGGCAAGGTGTTCGGCTTCAACGCGGGCCGCCTCTGCGCGTGCAGCTTCGGTTCGAGCGGCCTCAACACGTTCAGCCTCTTCCCGTTGTCGTTTGATCCGTTGCGTCTTGGCTCTTTGTGCGTTAGCTCTGGCGGCCTCAACCCTTGCAAGCTCCTGGTGCCTAGCTTCTTGATACTGTGTGTCTTTTTGTGCCCCGGCATGCAATCCTTTTTTGCGATTTTTCTCCGGCGATAATCCTGAAACTATAGCCTTGTCTGAGTGCGTAAACTTGGCGTTCGCAGCCTCCACTTGTTGCGCTCGCCGCCGAGCTGTCTCAAACATTTCCTGCTCTGCTGACTTGAATACCGCCTGCTCATCATCATCCACGACTGTCGACGAAGAAAACACCGATGATGAATCAATGTCAGATGACTCATCGCTAAACGTTGCTTTCCAAATTCTAGCCAATTCAATATCTATCGATTCCTCAGCGAACTCTCCCGTCAAGGCATCAGAGCTATCCAACGTGTTGTCAGCAGAGTTACTTGTTGCACCCACGTCAAACAATTCGACATCCACGCCACTGCAATTTGAAGTTTGAGTGCGATCAGATGGACCATTTGAGCGATTTTGACTAGTCGAAGCAGGTGTCGGTGCGACGTACTCAGCCACGTCCACATCCACAATGACAGCCGGGGCCTCGCGGCTGCGCGATGGTTGATCACCCGCGCTCACGGATATGCCTAGGTTGTGATCTACGTCGTCCGCTTCAACGGTTTCCTCACAGCGTTTGGCCTTTAGCTTCAACGTTGGGCGCTGCCTAGCCTTTTCCAATAGCTCAGCGAGCTGGGGGTTATGACCATTCAACCGCGCGACCATATCTCCGTAGTTGGCCGATATCGGAATGTTTCCCCAGTGTGGCAAGTGAGAGGTATCTTTCTGCACCGCATTCTCTCTTAAGGCAGCCTGCCGATCATGCTTACTGGATCTGGTGGACTGATCAGTGTCCGGCGTTCCGGCTTTCCGAATCGATGGATTTTTCGTATCTGACATCGCAGGAGACCTATCCAGAGGAGTTATCTCTGTACGCTCAGGAATAACACTCAACGAGTGCGAACGAGCCACCGACGATAGCGGCTGAGCGGCTCGCCTACCGTGTTTTTCCTTTCGATTGGGCGCTAATCCTTGCGCATAGTCGTGCTGTCTAGCTATTCAATGCAGGGTCTCGCCAGTGCTAGGTGGCTCACCTGTATAAGTATCAGACAACACGTCAGGAGACGTAGTTGATGCATCGATGAAATCGCTCAGCTCATCTACAGCTGCCTCCTCCTCGCTCTGCACTCCATCGCCAGATTTCTGAACAACCGATTTTGCGTCCCCTTCATTCGACTCAGGATTTGAGTCGGAATCACCGGACACAGCATCGCCTACGTCGGCATTAGATTTATAGACTGTGCTGAGACGACTTTCCAGCTCATCCCGTGCTTCTACCTCACTTTTATGCTCATCAGCAAATTCTGAGATCGTTGAGAGTAATTTTTCTTCCGCATCAGATTGATCTGACGAGGTTTCCGCGGCCAATATCTCGGCGTCTGGTTCTCCGTTAACAAGTGTAATATCAGAAATTTCGCGAGAAAGGTCCGCGCCCTCCCGAGCACCCGCCGCCTCTATCGCTGGCAGGTGAGAAGACAGTAGACCCGCAAACGTAATCGCCTCAGAATCGTCAACGCGCCCGTCCCGATCTACTGTGGTGTGCTCTTCCATGGAGGCTTTGTCGTTGGCATGTTCGGCTGCGTCGCGCTGATCGGGTTCTGCGCTGCCGATCTGTGCCGCACCGGTATTCGCCTCACCTGCGGCATAGACTGCCCCTTCAGATTGCTCTGTCTCTGTGCTGCTTACCGCGTCATCCTTGGCAGCCTCCTGGGGTTGTTCGGCCTGTGCACTGGCTGCTACTTCATCGCTGGCAGCTCCTTCGGTATGCCCTAACCCTTCAGTGCCTACTGCCGCATCGCTTGCAGTGCTCTCAGGTTGTTCATTCCCTGTATTGACTGCACCTTCATCACGGACAGATCCCTCAGGCCATTCTGTTGCTTCGGTGTCTGCAGTTTCATCATTGGCAGCTTCCACCGATTCAGCGGGTGCGATGCCATGGGCTTCCATTAAGGCCGCGTCCATCTCATCCAGGTTTTTTATCTCGGACAGCGGAGGTAAATCATCCAGCCGCTTCAGATTGAAGTAGTCAAGAAAATGACGAGTGGTGCCAAGCAGCGCAGGCTTTCCCGGAACATCTTTAACCCCCACCTCTTTTACCCATTGGCGCTCTTGCAAGGTTTTAACGATATTGGTGCTGACAGCCACCCCTCGAATCTCTTCAATCTCGCCGCGAGTGATGGGCTGACGATAAGCCACGAGCACCAACGTTTCCAACAGCGCCCGAGAATAACGCGGAGGTTTTTCCGGGAACAAGCGAGCTAACCAAGGTGACATCTCGGAGCGCGATTGAAGCCGATAACCGCTGGCGACGTTGACCAGTTCGATGCCTCGATCTTCATAGTCGGTTTGTAGCTGATGTAGGCAGGCTTTCAGCGTTTCATTGTCGGGGCGTTCGTCTTCGCCTTCAAACAGGTCAGCAAGCTGTCGCAATGACATCGCTCGCCCTGCCACCAAAAGACAGGCTTCGACAATGTTTTTTATTTTTACGTTGTCAACGGTTAGGGCATCCGTCATGGAACAAACTCCGTCGAAGTTTCACCCGCAGCCTCGTCAACTGCTCCAAAATTAACCCGTTCAGCCTCGTCATGACTAGCCATGCGCGCAGCTACATAGATCGGCGCGAAGGGCTCGCTTTGTTGGATCAAGATCAAGGACTCCTTACACAATTCAAGCACCGCCAAAAACGTTACCACGACACCCATGCGACCCTCTTCAGGGTTGAACAGTGTGCTGAACTCGCAGTGCTCGCCGATGTTGATTGCTGCCAACACTTGAGTCATCCTGGCTCGCACTGACAATGTTTCCCGAGCGATATTGTGGTGTTCGGCCAGTTTGGCTCGATCGGCCACATCCTTCAGCGCCAGCAGCAACTCTTGCAACGTTAGATCTGGCTGGGGAAGTTCGCGCTTGATTAACGGCGCATCGACTTGCAATACGTGGTTGTCTCGTTCCATGCGGTCAAGCACGTCAACGTTCTCGGCCGCCTCTTTGACGCGCTCGTATTCTTGTAAGCGGCGAATCAGTTCGGCTCGCGGATCGTTCTCATCGTCGCCGTCCTCTTCAACGCGCGGCAGCAACATTCTGGATTTTATTTCTGCCAGCATGGCTGCCATTAACAGATATTCTGCGGCCAGCTCAAAGCGCATCGCTTCCATCAGTTCGATGTACTTCATGTATTGCGCGGTTATGGACGCAATAGGAATCTCGAGGATGTCGATATTTTGGCGCTTAATCAGATATAACAATAGATCCAGCGGACCTTCGAACGTTTCGAGAAACACTTCCAACGCATCCGGCGGTATGTACAAGTCTTGAGGCACTTGTACAAGTGGTTCTCCCGCTACTTTCGCAATGGGTAACACGTCGATCAGCGTCTTTTCAGATGCCGTTGGCTGGTTAGCTTGCATAGGCTGGCTACCACTGGGTTTCTCTAATTATACGCCTTCAACGCAAAAACGACAGGTCGCCTCGCCCTTCTCTTAAAACTGTCATCACGTTGTCTTGATCGATATTGACCACAGAGGTTGGTTCTACACCGCATTGGCCACCATCGATAATCAGATCCACCGCGTGCTCGAGCTCAGCACGGATGTCGAAGGGGTCGTTTTCGGGCAATTCGCGCCCCGGCAAAATCAGCGTGCTGCTCATCATTGGCTCGCCTAAGGCATCCAGCAAAGCTTGGCATATCGCGTTGTCGGGAACCCGAACACCGATGGTTTTTCGCTTCGCATTCTGCAGCCGCTTGGGCACCTCATTCGTCGCCCGCAAGATAAATGTATAAGGGCCCGGTGTGAGCGATTTTAACGTCCGATAGGTCTGATTATCGACCCGAGCGTAGGTCGCGATTTCTGACAGATCACGACACACCAGAGTAAAATTGTGCTTGGCGTCGATTTTTCGAATTGCGGCAATCCGGTCCATCGCTTGTTTGTCACCCACCAGACAGCCAAGCGCGTAGCTTGAATCGGTCGGGTAAGCAATAACGCCACCTTTACGAATGATGGCCACAGCCTGCGCCAACAACCTTTTTTGCGGACTTTCTGGGTGAATTTCAAAAAACTGGCTCATTCGATGCAACCCTCCAATGTCAAGTTAACATTGTACGCGGATCGCGCGCATCCAGAATCGGGCAACACGACACATGGCTCTATCTACTTATTCACGCTTGTCTCTGACAATTCCTACCTTACTGGCTGCCGTTCTGACGCTGTCGAGCATTTCCACAGCTCAAGCGCAGAGCCGCCAGCCGATGCCTGAGGGTGTTTCGGCTGTGGTCAACGGTCGCCCCATTCCCACGCTGATGATCGACGTGGTCGAGAGCCAATTTGCCACAGCAGATGAACGCCCCACCCGGGATCAAATTCTCGAACAGCTGATCGATCTGGAGGTGCTGACACAAGTCGCCGAACAGAGCAAATTAGAAGAGGTTCCAGAAACCGCTGCCGCCCTGCAGCTGCAATACGCACAAACGATGGCAAACGCCTACCTTGGGGTCATAAGTGATGAGACAGACCTCAGCGATGAAGAACTGCGCGCTGAGTACGATAAGCAGCTGGACCAGCTGGAACACACTGAATATCGCGCCAGCCATATTTTGGTGGAATCAGAAACTGAAGCCCAACAAGTCATAACCGCACTGCAAGCCGGCGGTGATTTTGCTAAATTGGCGCAGGAATTCTCGACCGGGCCAACCGCCGATACCGGTGGCGACTTGGGCTGGTTTGATGAGAAAACCATGGTGCCCGAATTCACTGAAGCGGTGAAACTCCTGGACGCTGGCGAATTTACATCAGAACCTGTGCAAACGCAGTTCGGCTGGCACGTGATTTGGTTGGCCGAAACACGATCGGCGTCTGTACCTAATTTTGAAACGGTAAAAGAAGGGATCCGAAACCTGATGACTCGGAACCTGCTCAACCAACGTGTGGCTGATTTGCGTGAGCAGGCTGACGTGCAACGCTAAAACTGCACCGCTTTGCTGGGGATGATATTTTCTGGTAACGTAGGGGCAACTTTAAATTTGCGAGACACACATGGACGTGACTCTACGATGCCCACGCTGCGCGACTGCTCCTGCCAACCTCGTGCGCGATGGGCATTACTACCGCGCCGACGATTCGAAATCCATACAGCGCTATCAATGCAAGGATTGTGGCAAGAAATTCTCCTCAGCCACCCATAACCCGGCCTACCGACAGAAAAAACGACGCATCAACTCAACCGTGCGCTTTTGCTTAGCCAGCAATATGTGCCAAAGAGACATCGCGGAAATCGTCGGTGTTGACGTCAAAACAGTTCGATCGCGACTGGTGTGGCAGGCCAAGCTCTCGCGGGTAAAAAACAAGCTATACCTCCAAGCCTATCTAGATGAGTACGGGCCAATTGATACGGTTCAGTTCGACGACTTGGTGACCTTTGAACACACCAAAATGAAACCAATTACCGTCCCGATGGCCGTTGTTGACGGTGAGCGTATCCCGTTGGGGTTTAATGTGGCATCGATTCCAGCGTTTGGTTTACTAGCCGCGAAATCACGCGAAAAATACGGCCCTCGCGTCGACGATAGTCAAGCGGCAAGGGAGGCAGTATTCCAGGAACTCTCGACGGTGCTGCCGCCTGATGTGCGATTCAAGACTGACGGCCACAGCCACTACAAGGTGCTGATCAAGCAGTATTTTCCCAACGCTACGCATGAAATATTTATCAGTGATCGCGGCGCTGTGGTCGGCCAGGGAGAGCTAAAAAAGACACGCTTTGATGAACTGTTCTCTATCAATCATACGTTTGCCACGGTACGAGCCAAGATTAACCGGCTAAACCGGCGAACGTGGTGCACAACAAAAGACCCCGAACGCTTGGCCGATCACATCGACGTTTTCATTGACGTATTTTGTGATCGATTAAAGAAGCTCAGTTCCTCGGTTAACGGTTTGCGCCGGCAAGCATTCGTCAAGGCAATTTCTTAGCGTTTGAGCCCATTATCCCCAGCAGATAGGAGCAGTTCAAAGTTTGTACGCTATCACAAGGTCCATCACATTAGTGCCCGTAGGACCGGTGCAAATCAAGGCATCCACCGCCGCAAGGTAACTGCCTGCATCCGCGCGTTGCAAGTAATCCTCAATGCTCAAACCTATCTCACGACCTTTTGAAACCGTTGATGCACTGACCTGCGCACCGGCATCAGTGGTGGGTCCGTCACTGCCGTCGGTACCACAACACAATACACTCAGATCGGCTCTTCCCTCAATGCGTCTGGCCACCTCGAGAGCCAGGTGCTGGTTACGCCCCCCGCGGCCTGGGTTAGGTGGCAATACCAAGTGTGTCTCACCACCCCACACGTACAAACCGGGTTTGGCATCGGTGCTAAGCACCTGCCCTATGTGGTCTGCGATCATTTGGACATCACCGTGCAACGACCCACTGGACTGCACAACGGCAATACCTTGCTGTTTGGCACTGGTTACCACAGCCTGTTGGGCAATAGCCGACGAGCCTACGACTCTGGATTGAATTCGCGACCAGACCGGATCCGACTGCAGCGGTGCTGTACTCCCGAACGCATTCACACAGGCGATCAAGTCTTTCGAGAGGAAGATTTCTGCGCGTCCGAGCAGTTCGCCCAGCCGGTCACCGGGATGAGGTTCAGGTTGATCGTGCGGCAGCGCCAAGGGTCCTGAACCGATATCAGTGATGGCATCACCCGGCACATCGCTGAGCAGTAATTGCGTAACAGGTACGGCCGGCAAGTACGCGCTGAGTTTGCCCCCTTTAATGCAAGAGACCGTCTTTCTGTATCGATTCATGGCATCGATGGGCAACCCACCCGCTAACAAAGACTCGTTAAGGTGTTGCAGGTCAAGCAAGCCCAATCCGTCGATCAGATGCTCCATCAGGGCCGATGCACCACCCGACATCAGTACCAGCAATTGCGCACTCTCAGGCACACGCTGGACGAACTCAACGGCAGCCGCTCCCGCGTCTAACGAACGCTGATTGGGTACCGGATGCGCCGACTCGATGATCTCAAGCCAAGGCAGGTCCAACACGGCATCACTGATGTGGCCAAGTTTGGTAATCATTAACCCGCGAACCGGTGTATCCGGGAGAGCATCAACTGCCCCTCGGATCATCGCATCAGCAGCTTTGCCCACCGCCAGAATATAGACCGGCGCTGACGAGGCCAGCGGTGTGGTGTTCAGCGCACGAGAAACAGCTGCGTCTCCCACCACGGCATCCACACCAGATTGAAACAGTTTCGTCAGATTGACCGGGTATGAGTTCATAGCGAATACCGCGTACCTACGCGCTTGACAGTCCCAGCGCATGAGCAATGTCTGCGGCGATATCATCGGGGTACTCAAGGCCCACCGCCAACCGTATCAAGCCCTCACTAATACCCGACTCATCGCGTTGCTGTTGCGTTAATCGCCCGTGAGTTGTTGTGGCAGGATGTGTAATGGTGGTGCGCGCATCCCCCAGATTGCCGGTAATCGAACACAGCTCGACGGCATCAATAAGCGCCCAGGCAGCCTCACGACCGCCGCTGAATTCAAACGAGACAATACCGCCAAAGTCTCGCTGTTGCCGCTTCGCCAGTTCATGATCGGGGTGGTCTGGAAAACCAGGGTAGATCACTCGCTCTATGCCAGGCATGGATTTAAGGGCCGTTGCCACCAACATCGCGTTGATCGAGTGTTGCTTCATTCGTAATGCCAAGGTCTCCAACCCTTTGCTGAACACCCAGGCGTTGAACGGACTCATGGAGGGGCCGGCACTTCTCATGTAAGCGGTAAGCTCTTCAATCAAGCTCGCCGAACCGACAACGGCCCCGCCCACGCATCGGCCCTGACCATCGAGAAATTTGGTAGCGGAATGCACCACGATATCTGCGCCTAGGGCCAACGGCTTTTGCAAGGCAGGTGTACAGAAACAGTTGTCAACCACCAGTTCAGCGCCGTGCGCATGAGCCAGTTCTGCGAACGCTTCGATATCGGCAAGTCGCATCAAAGGATTAGTTGGGGTCTCCAGATACAGATACTTGGTGTTGGGCCGAATGCGCCGCTCCCAGTCGGCGATATCAAAACCGGTCACGAAATCGATGTCGATGCCAAACTTCGGCGGGTATTTGCCAAACAGATTTACCGTGCTGCCAAACAGGTTGTTTGACACCACCATGTGATCACCCTGTTGCAGGGTGGCGAATATGAGAGTCGAGGTGGCTGCCATGCCAGAGGCTGTACCGATGCAGGCTTCACCTCCCTCCATGGCTGCCAGACGTTTTTCGAACGTTTGCACAGTTGGATTGGTAAAGCGCGAGTACACATTACCCGGGGATTTACCACTAAAACGGGCTGCCGCTTCCGCCGCCGAAGCAAACACGTAGCTGGAGGTAGTGTAAATCGGTTCAGCGTGTTCACCCACATCGGACCGTTCAAAACCTGCTCGAACAGCCAAGGTATCGTCGTGCCACTGCTTTGATATTTCCGATGACAAATCTCTCTCCTGATGTAACACACTATAGTGTGAGCCAGTCCGCACGTTAAGCCGCTCTATTTTTTATGCGCCACCCGAAGTTCATGCGTCACATCGCGCGAATTGCCTGAGCGCTAGTCTTCATCGCACCGTTTTCAACCAGCGTTAAAGCCGAGAAAACCGCCCTGCCAAGTCCATGGAGCCTCGTAGAATGCTGGCGGGCGCTTGACCGCGCGGCTATCTACGCGGAAGAGGTTGATAGTGACACGGCTCAACAGGGGTTTACCAGCCTTGCACAGAGCTGTGAGCTTCTGCCACAAATGCACCATAACCTGGGTGTGATAGCCGCGCGGCGCAGGCAATGGGAGAGAGCCATCGAGGCCTTCAAACGAGCAATCGAACTAGAACCACTGACCGCCGACACCGTGAATCAGTTGCAGGCCCTACATGAGTATCGAGCAAGACAAGCATGGCAAGTCGCCCTACAGCTTGATAATAACGTAGAAACGCCTGAATTTAGCCTGCAGACCTCGTCCAATCAGAACCGCCCCCCCTGCCACGCCATCCGAGCATGGCAGCGGCTTACGTTCGGTCAGCACCATCGATTTTGAGCTCTTCACTTGGTGGCACGCGCTGTCGGGCACCGAAGATAAAGCGGCGTGGCTGGCTCATTACGTCAATGGGTATCCTGCCCCAAACCACTCGCAAACCGAAAGCGTGGACTGGAATGACGTCAGACGCGACATACAGTTCACCGCTCAAGACGCGGTTGTTGTGCTGTCGTGGGATCAATCCGGCAAAACGCACCACCGTATGTTGCTGTTGACTTTGGCGGGCCAGCGTTGGCAGATTTATCACGAGGCATTGTTGTGACATTGCTACGGATCACCCAAGCTTTAGCATGCTTTTTGAGCGTGCTCGCACTGTGCGCAACCACTCACGCCAACGCGGATGATCATCAACTGATCATACGTTCAGAGTTGGCCAGCGCTGAGATCGCAGGGTTGGACTTGACACACATCGACTCCCACCAGATTGATCAAATAACCGCGCAGGCTCTAGTCGCTACTAGCGGAAACAAGCTAGCACTAGCCCGCAGATTGTTAAGCGATTTGGTTGAGCACTATCCGGCCTATCATCTAGGCTAGCCGCTATTGGCTGAATTGCACGCAGCAAGCGTTTCGACACAATCAGCGCTTAGTACACAGCGATTTAGTCACCATCTGATGCAGCTACTGCTCGAGGCACGAACCAGACAACACTATCGAACCGTGCTGTTGTCGCCCATCGATACAAACAATGCCAATCCACGCGATATCCTGAAAGTGGGTAAAGATCTGTAATACTGGATCCAGTCAAATCTTGACCAAGGCACTCAAGCGGATTACGAAGTTAACAACGGCGCATTCACCTTGCGCTGGCGACAGTTCCTCAGTTACGGCGAAGGCGGCTTTGGTAAAACTCGCGAGGGGGAATTAAATACCCCGCAGGGCGTCTATCCCATCAATGGGTACCGCGACGACGCCAGCTAGCCTGAACTGTACGGTTCAGGTGTACGAATACTGGACTACCCCAACGCTGCCGATGACGCCGCCCAACGAACCGGTTCAGGCATTTGGTTGCACGGCATTCCCAAGAGCAGTCGAAGTCGCGGACCTTTATCCAGCGACGGATGTGTGACGATGGGTAACGATTACCTCACCGCCATAGTGAACTTGGTGGACCCCGATCGAACTCTGGTTGCGCTCTCCGCAATTTCGGTGGTGGATACAAACTCTGTCAAGATCGCTAATATAGGAAATGCGTTTGACCAGTGGTTGACTGAGCAGGCGAATGTGTCTGAGACTGACCTCGCCTTCCCAAACTGGAGTGATGTCACGGTAGCTGTGTCTGGCGCTGGTGATATCGAGCCGGAAGCGCAGGAAGTGGTTTTGTCTTTCCTCGAGCATGATCGAGAACTATCCGGTTTAACCGTTTTGTTCCTGAAACGCACCACCCCCGGCAGTGTTCACTGGCAAGTGATTGCCGATGATATGGAACGTGCGCAGACTTGAACCTCGCGTGTCAGGTTCTCACCACCGTCGCTCTATTAAAACAACCCTAAGCTGCACTTCTTTTCCACTCAGCTAGAGGTACAGAATAGATTGAACAATCGACCAAGAAAATGGCTTGGCATCGAATTTGTGCATCAGTGGGGATTACTACGCGACACCAGACGGCTCCTGATACGGTTTTTTGATCGTAAACGCATCCGGATTCGAGCCATTCGCCCTGAGTAAATCCAACTTTCCTTTCGCTTCACGCAGCGTTGGTCTGTGGCCCTGGCTGACCCACCACAACACAACGTATGACTCCTTCATCACTTCGAACCACTCTTTGCGCCGACGCATAATCTCGACGTGAGCGGTGCGGTAAACGTAAGTATGCAAATGCTCAACACTCTCCCAAATGGACAAATTTGCGATAACGTCATCTCCAAACTCGTGCTCTAAATCGGTCGCATTGCCCTCGTCTGACTGAAGGCGCCAAACAAACCCTGGCGATTGATCGGCAACCGCGTTAATCCGGTCTAGTTCTGCTACAAAATCAGCAAGTGTGGGTGAGTCGATGGGCGCCACTAGCATCGCTAAATTCAGTTCTGCTAGTTCGTAGTTGCTCACAATTTTTCCTTGTTCAGATACAAATCTTTCGCCGACTACGCCGCCAATACATTCAATTTATTGTGTATAGCATGATGGATAAAAGACAGTTTCCTCCGTACCGGTTGGGACAAAACAAACGGATAGGCGTCGTTCATTCCCATACTTCTGTTCAATGAATTTAATATCACGGAAAATTCTATCCACGCATCCAGCACGGATTCAATCGAGGTCTGCGAATAAAAGTATTTTGAATCCTGAGGTAATTTTAGCTTATCGCTCGCTTCAGAATCAGCAGCATCGCCGTCAATCGAGCCGGTTATGGCAAAATTTTTCGCGGTTTCCAAGGTATCCATGATGTGCATGTAGTGTGCCCACGTCTCAGCCCAATCCTCATAGGGATGCATGGTTGCGTACTCACTGATAAATCCATCTCGCCAATCGTTACTCGCTGCCTTTTTATAGTACTTCTTCAACGACTCTTGATAATCGAGCTCATCATCACCGAAGCATTTTTTACTCAGGACATGCTTTTCTTTTGAACCGATGATCAATCGATCGAAATAGTAGTGACCGAGCTCGTGACGAAAATGTCCCAGTAAGGTTCGATACTGCTCGCCCATCGCATGCTTGGTTTGCGATCGAGCAACCTCGTCGGCTTCCGCTAGATTGATGGTTATGTGACCACACTGATGGCCGGTGAATATCGATTCAGAATCGGTCAGGCTCGTGGCGAAATGATCATTCACATCCCGGTCAGTTGTAAAATCAAAACTTAACCCGTTCTTGGGGTCCTGTCTGAGATTGTTCAACGGCAGGGACAATGCTCTCAAAGTGTACAATGCCCGGCGTTTTGCCATCTCCATTTTCTGCCATAACGGAATGTGCTCAACGATGGACAGGTCTGGAACCGTTTCGTTAAATCGGCATGCAAAACACAGTACCTCGTCTTTGCCTTCCTCGGGCTCAAACGTATCCAGATTAACCATGCCATTACAGGCCGCATACTGAGCATTGTTGTCACACTTCTGATACCGAACGGCTGGCTCGTGAGCTTTGAAGTAATGCCCGCTCTTTTTATCCAGATTATACGGCTCTACTGCATCAAAATTATCGTCCAATCCAACCACTCTCTGGCAGTAAACGCAGCGGCTGTTTTCAAAAAACAAGATCTGCTTTTGCTCGCAGGTACATCTAAAGGTTTTCATAGGCTTTCGAACTCTCAAAACTATCAACAGGAAAAATGTGCATTCGAACATCAATAGAAAAAGCCGCACAACAATCACTTGCTGTGCGGCTTTTGTGGCTCAGGATTTTGCACCATCGAGAAAAACCGTTAGTGAAAAACCCGACCAGCCACATAGCCTGCTGAAAATCAAACGGTCAACCCTGAAATCAATCAGTTGGTCCAAGTATCAATCAAGTCGCTGTTTTCTTCAACCCAGGTCTCAGCCACATCAGCCGCATCTTCACCGTCGCTGATTTGCAGAATCCAGTCGTTAATGACCGCAGGATCGAGCTCCACCTTGGACAGCATGGAGGCAACCGCAGGGTTACGCTCTTCCAATGACTTCGAGTACGCGATGTAGATTTCAGCATCTTTGTTCTCGCAGTTGAAAGTAGACGACTCTAACCAGTCTTCCTGATCGAGGTTGATGTCTTCACAGCCTTCTGTGCGGGGTGCTTCGCTGAGTGAGGTGAGGTCGTATTGCGCGTGTACAGCTTCAGGTGTCCAGTAGTAGAACAGCACAGGATCTTCAGCCGCAATTTGACCTTTCAACTCTGCCAGGAAGGTTGCTTGTGGAACCAGAACGGGCTCCCACAGATCACTCAGACCGTAGCTCTTGAACTTGATCTGCCACATCTTTGCCGATGCCCAATCGGCAGCGCCTGCCCAGTATTCACCTTTGCCGTTGCCGTCTTTATCGAACCTGGCAGCGATTTCGGGATTTGCCAGATCATCAAACGATGAAACTTGCTCAGCCATGTAAGTCGGTACGAACATACCCTGTGTGCCTTTGTACGGAGTATTTACCTTTACAGACTCAGCACCTTCGATGTAATCATCCCAGATGGGCTGACGGTTCGGCATCCATAAATCGGTGTAAATATCGGCTGAGCCATCACCTTTGTCCATGCCCTCTGCGACCAGATTACCGTCTGACAAACCGTCGATGATGTCGGCTTCAGAATCCATAGGGCCTGTGATGATGGCTTCCAGCACGTGAGCAATTGCTGATGCGCCATCCCAACTTAAATCGGATATGGCCACTTTTTCCTGCGCATGCACAGTATTCGCCGAGACGACCAGCGCTACGGCTGCTAGAACTTGGTGACGATTAAAACTCATAGTATTTCCTCGTGGTTTACAGTTGCGAAAACTCGCGTTCGCTTTGATGTGATATGTGCAAATGGTCAACTATTCTTCAACCCGGTTTGCACGCTGTACTATTCGATCGATTGCCATAGCGATGAGTGCGATAGCAATACCTGCCAACAAACCGCGCCCGATTTCACTCTGCCCTAGTGCATCGACCACAATAAATCCCAATCCGCCTGCACCAATGAGCGCGGCAACAACGGCCATCGACAGGCTCATCATAACAACTTGATTGACACCCGCCATAATCGACGGCGTGGCCAATGGCAATTCCACTCGCATGAGTAACTGTCGTGGACTGGCACCAAACGCCAACGCCGCTTCTTTCGTTGATTCTGGGACGTGTTTTATCCCAAGGGCTGTCAATCGCACCATCGGTGGCATGGCAAATATCACCGTAGCCAGTATACCCGGTGGTTTACCGATGGAGAAAAACGCTACCGCAGGCAGAAGATATACAAACGACGGGATGGTTTGCATGATATCAAGCACCGGCGTCACGATCGCCGATCCAATCCGCGATTTACCTACCCATACCCCCAACGGCAGGCCCACCACTACGCAAATAATGGTGGACGCAATGACAATGGACACCGTGCTCATCGCGGTTTGCCAAAACCCGAACAGCCCCAGATACACCAAAGATCCTAATGTAAACACTGCCACCTTTGGCCCGGCAAAATAATACGCAACCAATAAAATCACCCCGGCAGTCACCGGCCAGGGGGTGGCGACAAACACCGCTTCGATGGCATTGAGCAACGAGCGCAACACCGCGGTAATGGAGTCGAATATGTACCCGTAAAACGCTTTGGCGTAATCGATCTTCTGGTCGATCATTTCCGAGAGCCACACGTTTAAATTCACTGGCCGGGTGGATTTCACTTCCTTCACCACGACGCGCCGGGTACCGTCATCGTTTCTAGGATACGAATACTGGTCGGGCCGATCAAACCACATCAACGTTGGCACCTCAGACAGCACAGCGCAATCAAAGCGTTGTTTAGCCGTGACCGAGTCGCCGTCCTGCATGGCCCGAGCCAGTTTTACGCAGTCGCGGGGAGTGGGAGCATCTTGTGTTGAGCGATACAGGGTCAGCGGGGCAATCAAGGCCAGGATGAGTCCAGCCAAAATCAAACGCCGGGTTTTGAAACCCCAGTTAGTACTCGAATTGACTCGCCACGCGCTGTACTGTTTGTAATACACGCGATTGGCCAGCCAACCAACAATCAGACGGCCAATAACAAATATGACCACCGCCGCCATGAGATGACTGGCTGTCCATTCGGTAAACCGCACCACCAGATAGTCTTTCTCGGTCAATTCGGCGGCAAGCTTCGCTTGATGATAACGATATACCAAACCGAGATTTGCCGCAGCCATCATGTCAAAGGCAAAAGCCACCCAGAACAATAGCCAGTTACCTCGAAGCGCTGCCCAGACAAAACTGCCCATCACAGCGGCAAGGTTCAAGTTCAGTGCACTGAGTTTGTTCCGCTGTATATTTAAAAACGTACCCGCGTAATATTCGCGGCGCTCTTCTGCAAAGTCCCCAAAGGCTTTGGATAATTCACGACCGGCAGCGCCTGAGGCTTCGGCTTCACGTGTAGCCGCGGCCATGTCGGCCAGACGACTGTCGTTACCGTTTTTACCGCTCTCAATCACTGTGGACATTAGCTTTCCCCCTGAATACCGCGTAACAACACGTCTTTGGTAACCACGCCCACCAGCTTGCCGTCATCGGTAATGGCTGTTGGCGTGTCACAACCCACCGCTTGTCCAATCAAGGTATCCAGATCGGCCTCGGAGGACGAACTGGGCCAGTATTCACTGCCTGACAAACTGCCACCTTGATGCACAAACGCATCAGGCTGGAGCATCACTGTGTGGGCAAACACAAGCTTCAATCGCGAGATACCTTGAACGAAATCCGCTACATACTCATCGGCGGGCTGAGTGACGATCTCCTCGGGCGTGCCGATCTGAACGATCACCCCATCTTTCATGATGGCGATGCGCGAACCCATGCGAATCGCTTCATCCAAATCGTGGGTGATAAACAAGGTGGTTTTACCCATGACTTTAGAGAGCTCAAGAAATTCATCTTGCAGGCCGCGCCGTATTAGCGGATCAAGCGCTGAGAAGGGTTCATCCATCAACAAAATTTCCGGGTCAGCCGCCAATGCCCGAGCAAGACCAACGCGTTGCTGCATCCCGCCGGATAATTCCGACGGCATACGATCCCCATAGCCTTGCAGGCTAACGGTGTCGATCACCTTATCTGCCAGCTGTGAACGGGTAAAGGAATCCACGTTCCTGAGCTCCAGGGCAAACGCTATATTGTCGCGCACCGTGCGATGCGGTAATAGCGCCATGTTCTGGAACACCATGCCTATGCGGTCTGCCCGAAGTTCTCGGAGTTGTTTCCGGTTCAGGCTGCCAACGTCTTGCCCGGAGATCTTTATCGTCCCCGCTGTGGGTTCAATTAGCCGATTGATGTGACGCACCAATGTGGACTTACCCGAACCGGACAATCCCATGATGCAAAACACTTCGCTTTGATAAACATCAAAGGTAACGTCACGCACCCCCACCACAGCTTCGTATTGTTCCAACACGTCGCTTTTACTTAAGTTGTCTTGCTTGATGGCAGCAAGTGCTTCATCGGCGCGTTTGCCAAAAATTTTCCAGACATCTTTGACTTCCACCACCGGATCTACGGCTGCGTTCGGAGCACTCGAATGGGACATTGTTTGGGTGTTGCTGTTCATTAAATCATCAAGCTCGCGCGCGGCTGCGCGTTGGGTCAACAAACGGAACATCGCCCACCGTAGCGATCAGTCGTTTGCCGTGATTGTCCAATTTTCCAATTTCCAGTTGCACACCGTTTTCTGCATGCTCTGTGGCGATTCTAGCCATGGCAATGGCGCAGCCCAGCGTCGGCGATAAACAAGCGCTGGTGATCACGCCAACCTGACGTCGTTCCAACATGACCGGGTCGCCGTGGACAGGAGTTTCATCGCCGGCAAAGCGCAGGCCCTTCAATTGACGACGAGGGGTACTTGCGTTTCGCTCTAGCGCGGCCTTGCCGATAAAAGCGTCTTTATTAAGGTCGATGGCAAAACCGAGGCCAGCCTCAAACGCATCAACGTCCGGCCCGAACTCTGCCCCCGCGGCCATCAGCCCCGCCTCGATACGGATAACATCCAGCGCGCTCAAACCCATTGGCGTTATGTCATAGGGCCGCCCTGCTTCCATCACAGCATCCCAAATCGCAAGGGCGGACTTTTCATGGCAGAAAATCTCGTACCCCAGCTCTCCGGTGTAGCCGCTGCGGGTTAACTGAAACGCTTCCCCATTGCGATCGTGCAAACGTGCAACGGTGGATCCAAACCACTTTAACTGAAACAGATCCGTCTGCGTTGGCTGAGTAAAGCACAGCCCGGTTAACAAATCACGACTGCGCGGTCCTTGAATGGCAAGATTTACCAGAGAACCGTATAACGATTTGATCCAGACGTTTAATTGCTGCTCCTCTGCCAAGGCTTTTAACTGTAAGCCGCTGTCGTCTGAACCACAACACCAACGAAACGTATCGGCGGTCAAACGAAACAAGGTGCCGTCATCAATAACGCTGCCCGATTCATCGCACATCAGGGCGTACAAGCCCCGGTTAATCGAGAGCTTGCTTATGTTTCGACTCAACGCCCGCTGCAACAGTTTTTCCGCATCAGGCCCCAGCACATCAAATTTGCGAATCGATGACAAGTCCTGAATAGTCACCGCGGTTCGACACGCTTCGATTTCTTCCTGCACGCGCGTGCCTTCGTAGGATTGTGGTAGCCATAAGTCTCGCGCCACACGATAATCACGGGTCAATGCGCTGGTGCGTTCATGAAACGCTGAATGTTCAGTCATGATAGGTTCTGCGTCAGGTTCACGTCGGTACGCCACGGCGTGTGTTATCCGGTTGCTTTTTTTGTAGATGCGAACATGCACATCGGTCGGGTTCCACCCGTTGATGGGATCTACATCGTCGGGACAGGCGGTTGTTACCGCAACAAGGTCAGCCATCGCTTCCATCGCGACATAGTCTCCTGGTTGCGACCAGGCCTCATCGGACTGCAACTGGTGACCTTCATCAATCCATGAATTAAAGAAGAAGTTCACCGCCGGCCACGCCGTCTTGGGCTTGACCGAGTACGGCGTTAAGGCTGCACTGATGTTATCCGAGCAGTTCAGATGGCCAAAGAAGCCACGTTCCTCATAGCCGCGAGCGGTACACGCTAAGGCGAAGGTATCGTGTCGGCCCACCGTGTCCTGCTTCAACTTTAATAAGGGCTGCATGTCCTGATCGTAGAATTTGTCGAACAGCCCCGGGATGGGGTACGCACCGCGCACCATGGAACGCGTAACGGTTGAATCGATATAGCGCTCCTGGCCACGATCCAGCGCATCACAGCGCAGTGCCATGAAATCTGAGCATTGCTGGCCTTCCACATCGATAATTTGAACCGTCTCGCCAGCGCTCAGTTCATACGCCTTTGCGCTTCCTCGGGTAACAGTGAATTCTTCGCGCAGCTCGGCCAAGGGCTCTGGCAAGTAAATGCCGCTCTTGCGGGATGGAACGTAGTCAAAATCGATTGCCCCGCCCATACCGCCGGTGAGCAAAGACGCATCACTCAGCCCGGATTGCGGGTCAATTAGCATCCACAGGGTCAATGGTGCTTTCGCCCGAACAATGAACGACTCACCCATAGCGGTGCGAGCATCGAACACACTCACAGCGACTAGCTGATCAAGTTTGTCGCGCCCCCCCTGGTCGATAAAATGTTGAGTGATACCGTGGAGGCC
>CALFBL010000347.1 GCA_937951695.1 uncultured Granulosicoccaceae bacterium
GGTGTCTGCAACCGATTTGCCGCGTAGCTGTGGGCGACCACGATGCCGTTTTGAATAGCGGCCGCAACCCGACCCACGCGGGCGTCTGAAAGGGGCAGCAAAACAGCTAAGGCATTGACCTCTCCGCCGGAAATGGTCGACGGTGGTGCCTGGCGCGAGTCGAGGTTGGCGATGAAGTTGGTGTTGGCAGGATGGCTGGAGAAACGTTCCCGCCACTGCGACAGTTGAATGAGTCGCTCGGATGGGTCGGCTGTTGCGTTCGCCAGTGCGAGTTCAATCCAGCCTTGATACACATCGTTGCGAACGTTGATGGTCAGGGCCTCTACCGTGCTCTCGGGCAAGCTCGTTAGCAAGCGCCAGATCTGCAGGTGGTTAGCTTCAATGATGCGCGGATCGTCGACCGCATAGCCCAGTTCAATGCGTGCCAGCAGTTCGTTGTCCGCGTCTTGCAGCACGCCGTAGGCCAAGGCTTGGGTTTCGTAGATTCGTGCCCGGTGGGTGCGATCGAATACTGTTTCAGGATCGGGCAGGGCTAAAAATGCCGCCTCCGGATCGTCTGAGTACAAATACACTTTTGCCTGCACGATATCGCGTCGCACCTGCAGCTCTGGTGTAGCCATAACCAGCGGCAGCTCAGCCAGTTTGACGGTGCCGGGTTCTACCATCGCGCGATCGAACAGAATTTCAGTGGCGATCAGGCGGTAGTCTTCTTGCTGTTTGATGTCACCGGTCTTGTTGGCTCGAGCGGAGTAGATGTTTGCCGCGGCCAGCGCATTGCCGCGTTGCAGAGCACGACGCGCGGCCGGGTCTGTTATTCTCACCAGCGACGGATCGTCGTCCAGCTGAACCTTCCCCCCGCCAACGCATGCGCTGATCAGGCTTGAGCCCAGCAAAATGACTAAAGCGAATCGTGTTGCGCGGAACCACCGCGCTTGAGTCTGTGCATTCATGGTTGTAAAGCATACTCTGTACATCGTGGCCACACCTATTGGTCACCGAGATGATCTATCTACCCGAGCTATTCTAACGCTTAACAGCGTGGATAAAATTCTTGCAGAAGATACCCGACATAGCGGTAACTTACTGCGTCATCACGGCATCGATACACCGACAATCTCATTGCATGAACACAATGAGCTTGAGCGCGTACGCTCGATTGTTGACTGGCTGGAAAACGGGCAATCGCTGGCTCTGATCAGCGACGCCGGGACGCCTTTGATCAGCGATCCGGGTTATCGGCTGGTGCGAGCCTGTCAGCAGGCAGGCTTGAAAGTGTCGCCCATTCCAGGGCCATCGGCCTTGTTAGCGGCTTTAAGCGTCTCCGGGCTGCCCACTGATGCATTTCGTTTTGTTGGCTTCCCGCCAGCGAAGTCTGTGGCGCGCATCAGTTGGTTAACGAACCTTGAATCGGACCCAAACACCTTGGTGATGTACGAATCCCCGCATCGATTATTAGCCTTATTGGAGGCCTTGTCGCACGTGTTTGGGGCGGATCGTGAAATGACCCTGGCCAGAGAATTGACCAAGCAGTTCGAGACGGTATTGCACGGCACGGTTGCCAGCGTGCTCGAGCAAGTTAGGCTAGATACCGATCAGAGCCGCGGAGAACTGGTACTTGTAGTGGGAGGTGCCAATAAGGACCAATCGAATGTAGAAATCGAACTGGACGCGTTAATCAAAGCCCTGATGGGAGATTTGCCGCCCAAGTTGGTCGCGCGATGTGCGGCCAATCTGCTGAAGGTCAACAAGCAGGCCGCGTATCGCCGCGTGCTGGAATTAAAGCAAGCGAACTGACTTCTGCTGCAGGCTGATCTGTACACTGGTGGTGGGAGTCGGCCAGGTTATCGCGGTGCGCAGGCATCGAGGAAAGTCCGGGCTCCATAGGACAAGGTGCCAGGTAACTCCTGGGGGGCGTAAGCCTACGGAAAGTGCAGCAGAGAGTAGACCGCCTAAGCAAGCTTACGCTTGCCGGTAAGGGTGAAAGGGTGCGGTAAGAGCGCACCGCGCCGGTGGCAACATTCGGTGGCATGGTAAACCCCACCTGGAGCAAGACCAAATAGGGGAACGATGGCGTGGTCCGCGCTGTTCCCGGGTAGGTTGCTAGAGCAGCACGGCGACGTGCTGCCCAGATGAATGATGACCCTCGACAGAACCCGGCTTATGGCTGGCTCCCACCTAAGCGTGACGTACCAAAATTTGTCCAATCACGGTTATTGGACGATTTTAGCGGACCTCAATCCAAATTGATGGCGTCGCTACTCGCCTCTGCAGCGCAGCCTTGATGCCTGCCAACGACACTTGGCCCCACTCTCAATGTCAATTTTCACGCGTGTAGATCGTGAACTATCTGCACAGATTTCAACCTAGTTTGATTATCAAGTATGCTTTGTAAACTATTGATATTTAGAGAATTGTGTGGTTGTTTGTCAGACGGTTATTAAGCTAACTTGTTGTTTTTAATGGAATTTTAAATATCTTTTGATGCACGTCACATCATTGACCCGTATCCACTCTGGTCGTATAGTGGCGGCCGGTGGCAGAAAGTGTCAGTGAGTGGGGAAATTTGGAAAAGCAGAGCATACTTTTCCAAAAATCATGTTTTTTCGAGGCATAAACAAAATCAGTGTCGATGCCAAAGGGCGGTTCTTATTGCCAAAACAGCGGCGTGAGAGGCTCGAGGCATCGGGTGTCAGCACCGTTGTGGTGACTGCTGACCCGTCGCGCTGTCTGTTGATCTATCCGATGAACGAGTGGCAGAAGTTCGAGGCGCAGATCGTGGCCTTGCCCAATGCCCACCCAGCTGCCCGACAGTATCAACGTTTGTACCTAGGCTATGCCACCGAAATTGAGTTCGACAGTAGTGGTCGATTGCTGCTGACCAGTGAATTGCGTGATTACGCCGGTCTTGGACGCAAAGCGGCGGTGTTGGGGCAGGGAAACAAGCTTGAGTTGTGGGATCTGGACCAATTCGATGAACAATCGGAGAAATGGACAGATGATTTGAACGCGTTGCCGCCGGGTGAAGTGCCTGAGTTTATTCAGAATCTGACTATCTGATGTCGCATGTCCCGGTGATGCTGAAACCTGCGGTTGCAGCATTGAACTTGAAGTCGGGTGCACGAGTGGTGGACGCCACTTACGGTCGTGGTGGACACAGCAGTTTGATTCTCGATCAGATTGGCGAGCAGGGACAGCTTCTCGTTATGGATCAGGATCCCGAGGCGGTGCTGCATGCGCAGCAACGCTTCCAGGAAGACAGTCGAGTGACAGTGGTGAAAACGAATTTTGCAGAACTGCGCCGAGTGATCGAAGAACAACGGTGGCTGGGAGCCGTGGATGGATTGCTGCTCGACATCGGTGTGTCATCGCCGCAATTGGACGATGCGCAGCGAGGTTTCAGTTTTTCCAATGATGGGGTTCTCGATATGCGAATGGATTCGAATTCTGGGGTGACTGCAGCCGAATGGTTGCGTCAAGTGAGTGAAGGCGAATTGATGACGGTCTTAAGGACGTACGGTGAAGAGCGATATGCGAGGCGCATTGCAAAAGCGCTCGTGTTGGCGCGCGCGTGTGAAACCATCAGCACCACGGGACGATTAGCCGAAATTATCAAAGCGGCTCATCCGCGATGGCAGCGTCAGCATCATCCCGCCACACGAAGTTTTCAGGCCATCCGTATTGCAGTAAACGGAGAGCTCGACGCGCTGCGTAGCGTGCTAAGTCAATCCGCCGATGTCTTAACCATGGGTGGGCGATTGTCGGTGATTAGTTTTCATTCGCTGGAGGACCGCATTGTGAAACACCATTTGCGAAAACCTGTCGCTACCGATGATTTGCCGCGCAATTTGCCGATACGGCCGCCTGACATCGCTCATCCCTGGCGCGTGATCGGTAAGCCGATCAAAGCCGATGAGGCTGAACTGCAAGAGAACTATCGCGCAAGAAGCGCAGTTTTACGAATTGCTGAGCGAATTCCGATGCCCGGAGAAGTCGCTACACAAGGAGCGATGTAATGCCCAATGCAATGACTTTGGTGGCGTTTTTGGCAGCGCTGAATTTTTGTGCCGCTGTGGGGGTGGTGTACGTGAAATACCTATCACGACAAAGCTACACGGAAATCAGTCGCAGTCAGCAAGAAATCGACACGCTCGTTGTCGAGTGGAACCGGTTACAAATTGAGGAAGGGACTTTTTCTGAACACGCCAGGATTGAACGCGCGGCGCAAGACAGGCTGGGTATGTCGCTGCCTGAGCTCGAAGACACAGTCATGATTATTCGGTAATGCCGTGGTCTGTATTCGTCAGAATTCATCTATATCAAGTCCTAAGCATCCGTCACTATTGAGCACATCATGGTAGCAATCCGCAACACTCTGAAAAACGCTGAAGCCGATCACCGTCGTTGGTCGATGCGTCGCGGTTTTATTATGGTGGTGTTCGTTGGCTTAGGCAGCGCGCTGCTGCTTCGTGCCTTGCAATTGCAGGTGTTCTCTCACGACTACTATCAGAACGAAGGTTCGCAGCGCCAGTTACGCCACGTATCGATACCCGCTCATCGGGGCATGCTACTCGACCGGCACGGAGAGCCATTGGCGATCAGTACGCCTATCCAGACCATTGTGGGTGATCCGCGAAAGCTTATCGATGAGCCGGAAAAATTACGCTCTATGGCAGACATCCTGTCAATAGATCAAGGCAAGCTGCTGGCTACGGTCGAGCGCTTGAACAATGAGCAGCGCCAATACATGTACGTCAAACGTCATGTGTTGCCACCGCTGGTGGATCAGGTTTTGGCACTCGATCTTGACGGGTTGACGATCGAGCGAGAATTTCGCAGGTTTTATCCCAGCGGTCACGCAGCAGCACATGTGGTTGGCTTTACCGACATAGACGATGTCGGCCGGGAAGGTCTTGAAATGGCCTATGACCAGTGGCTGCAGGGCAAGTCGGGCAAGCGCAAAGTCATGCGCGACCGAACCGGTCGTTATATCGAAGGCGTAGGGATTGTCGAAAAAGCGGTACCTGGGCGCGACCTTCGGTTAAGTCTGGATAAACAGCTTCAGTACTTTGCTGATCGGGCACTGGCCGCTGCGGTGGAGGAGCATCAGGCGGAATCGGCGAACCTAGTGGTTATGAATGTGAAAAATGGGGAAGTGTTGGCAATGGTTAATTACCCCACCTACAACCCGAACGATACCGGTGATCGAAGCAACGGTTCGCAGCGCAACCGTTCCATTACCGATGTATTTGAACCGGGTTCAACCATGAAGCCTTTCACCATTGCGGCAGCATTAGAGTCGGGCAAATTTGTCGCTGACGACATCGTGTTTACCTCCCCTGGGCATTATAAAATCGGTAAGTACAAAATCAGTGACGTGCGCGATAACGGTTGGCTGGATCTGACCGGCATCATCACCAAGTCGAGTAACGTGGGCATCAGTAAGGTGGCCCGCCAGCTTGATCCTGAGCAAATGTGGTCGGTGTTTGACAGCTTAGGTTTCGGCAGACCCACCGGCAGCGAATTTCCCGGTGAGGTGGCTGGTTATTTTAACCACCCTACCTTATGGCATCACATCGAACAAGCCAGCGTGTCTTACGGTTATGGCTTGTCAGTCTCGGCGTTGCAGTTGGTTCGCGCCTACTCGGCACTGGCTAACGATGGCGCTATGTCGTCGGTATCGTTTATAGCGGTGGATGCGGCCGAAACCACTCGGCAAGTCATCGATGCAGACGTCGCGCGATCGGTGCAAAGTATGTTGGAGAATGCGGTGGTCAACGGCACCGGTCACCGGGCCAAGGTGCCAGGTTATCGGGTTGCTGGAAAAACCGGTACCTCACGTCGTTCGCAATCGGGTGGCTATGCAGAAGATCGTCACGTTTCGCTGTTTGCCGGTTACGCACCGGCCAGTGATCCTGAATTGGCGGCGGTTGTGGTCATTCACGACCCCAAGGCTGGGCAGTACTTCGGTAGCGTCGTGGCAGCGCCGGTGTTCTCGGATGTGATGCGCCATGCGTTGAGATTGCAAGGTGTTGAGCCAGACGATATTGATGGTGCGCGTGCCGAATTACTTAACGTGCCGCTGATTGGTAAGAAGCCGGGAGATCGTTCCTGAAATGCCGGCTGACTTCACTCAAACACTCTTTGACTGGATGGCAGCTTTGAACGCCACGTTTGATTCTGCGTACGCAGATGTGGAGGTTGCCGGTGTCTGTCAGGACAGTCGTTTGTGCGTTGCAGGTGATGCCTACTTTGCGTTGCCGGGGGCGACAACCCATGGCTATCAGTTTGCTTTAGCGGCTGTGGAGCAAGGCGCTGTGGTTGTGTTGGTCAGCCCCGATGTTTTCGCTGAGCACGCGGCCATAACCGATGCTTTAAAACAGAAAAATGTTCCGGTGGTGCAATTTGCAAACCTTGATCATCAGGCTTCTAAACTGGCTGCCGAATTTTATAAGGATCCATCAGCGTTTTTATCGGTCATTGCCGTGACCGGCACAGACGGAAAAACCTCGGTGTGTCAGTTTGTAAAGAACGCGTTAACGCAAGCCGGTGTGTATTGCGGCTACATCGGAACTCTGGGGTGGGGTTGCAGCGATGTCAGTGGTACTACCGCGCTCACCACGCCCGATGCGGTAGCCATACAGCGAATTCTTGCCGCGCTGCGCCAAGCAGGTGTAACCGCTGTTGCGATGGAAGCATCCTCACACGGTATTGCCGAGGGTCGATTGAACGACGTCAAACTCGATGTTGCGGTGTTGACCAATCTCGGGCGCGATCATTTGGATTACCACGAAACTGTGGAGGCTTATGCTGACGCCAAAGCCGCATTGTTTCGCTGGCCATCACTAAAAGCGATTGTGGTCAATGGCGATGACGAGCTGGGTCAAACAATCGTTCGTGACACCTTGGCCGCGGGAACGCTCGATGTGCATGTATTTGCAAAAACCGCCAGCAACGATCAGCTCTTCGCGAGTGAAGAGAGCACGAAAACCGTTACTGAGATGAAATCCGACCTCGGCGCTGAGCACAGCCGGCTGCATCTTTATCGAGTACAGAACCTAGTGTTAAACAAAGCTGGGCTGAACTTTAAACTGATAGATGCGGGTGTGACACACGAGATATTTTCACCGTTGTACGGCCGTTTTAATGTCGAGAACATGGCCGCTTGTTACGCTGTACTCAGAGCGTGTCAGGTTGCCACCGATGACAGTGCGGACGCACTGCAACTGCTACAGCGCGTACCTGGACGTATGGAACCTTTTAGTGGGTTTGCGCAGCCCACGGTGATAGTCGATTACGCGCACACACCGCAGGCGTTGACGGCAGCGATTGCGGCGGTGCGCGAACACACCAACGGGAAGGTGTGGGTGGTATTCGGTTGCGGTGGGGACAGAGATCCTGGCAAGCGCGGCCTAATGGGGCAAGCGGCTGAAGCGGGGGCAAAGTCACTCGCGAACTTCTCGGCAAACGGTTGGGGCGAATCACCGGAGCAGGCATTTTTGGCGAGAGTCAAAAGCTGGGTCTCGAATTGGACTGGAAAGAACAAAAAATTCTCGGGTGCGACAGCGTTCAGAACGCGCGGCACAACGGCCGCCTGTTTTGGAACTGGGGCGACACAAACCTGGCACGATA
>CALFBL010000348.1 GCA_937951695.1 uncultured Granulosicoccaceae bacterium
GCTCAGTCGTATTGCTTCGTTAGCGTCGGGTTCGTTACGTGGAGTTCGTGGTTGCGTGGTGGTTGAGTCCGTTGTGTCGTTCGCGTGTGCATTGGTATCGCGTGAGTTCGTTGCGTTCGTTCGTAGTAGCTTTGTGGTATCATCGTGATGTTCGTGACGCAGTGTTCCGTTCTCGTCCAGTTCGTAGAGTTCGTTCGCGCGTTGTCATCTCGTTGCTTCGTCTTTCGTCTCGCGTTCTTCGTCCTCGCCGTGTCATCGTCATTCCGTGTAACGTCTCGCGTTCGCCGTTATCGTCGTCACATCGTTGCTCCGTCTTTTCTCTCGTGGTGTGTTCCCGTTGTATCCCGTCGCTCCGGTTCGCGTAAGTCCTGCGCTCATCAGCCGATGCGGTGGACATGCCAAAACCCAACAGCGATAGCACTAGAGCTGCGCCGAACACTTTTGTCTTCATACAAAGTTCTCCAAGTAGTTTGACAGTTGAATCTGTCATAGAAAAATTCCGCGAGGCGTTTGCACCTGCAGCAACAGGTTAAACAAACAAAAGATCACGAGCATAAAACACAGCGTGACGATCAAGCGCACCATCCAACTGCGCAGAGCTTTGTGCGATGCGGGGTCGTACAAAGTGAACAGAATAAAAAAAGCGACGAACGAGGCGAGATAGAAGCCAAAATACTTCGCCGCCCAAAATAAATACACCACCATCACCAGAAGCCCTGGCAAAATTTTCAAAAGGGTGTCGAGACTGATGCCATTGCCCACCCGGGCCAACCCCCGAGCTGCGCGTATAAAATTCCACACCGCCAGCGACAACATGACCACCGCTACCAGCCTGGGGAACAGAAACGCACTGGCTGGCTCGCGAATAAAGCTTAGATAAGTCACCGTGGTTGCCAGCAGCAAAACCAGAATCGCTGGTAGAAGATGTTGCACTCGTAAGCTGTTCATGAGGTCACCGCGTCATCAGATGCAGTTGGTGTTGATCTCTTTATTGCTTTCGCTTCACGCCGGGTCATAATGAAGCTGTAGGCAACCGACGCGATCACCAGCGCGATCAAAAGCAGATTGAGCGAGCCGGTGAGAAAATAGTGAGAAGGACTGCTCACCGCATTGGCGATCATGCTGCCTTGGACGAAGTTACTCTCAGCGATTGGGCCGAGAATCAAGCCCAGCACCAAAGGCGCTGCCGAGAATCCAAATTTTTCCAGAAAATACATGGCGATTCCCAGCGTTGCCATGATGTACACATCCCCCATGGATTGCTGCACTGAGTAAGAGCCGAACAAAGCAAGCACCAGCACGCAGGCGGCCATGATCGACGAAGGCACTTGTGCAACACGAGCTGCGTAGCTGGCGATCCAGATGCCAAAAATCACCATCAACAATTGCCCGATAAGCATCGAATTGATAAAGGTCCAGGCCACTTGCGGATGATTCTCAAACAGGTCAGATCCAGGGAAGATGCCGTGAATCAATAACCCACCGAGTAACACCGCAGCGGTCGGGCTGCCCGGTATCGACAAGGTTAACAACGGCACCAGTGACGGGCCGACCATCGCGTTGTTGGCCGACTCGGCAGCGATAACCCCTTCAGGGTGACCAGTGCCAAACTTATGCCCTGTTTTTGAAAACTTGCGACTTTGGTCATACGCCACCAAGCCCGCGATCTGCCCACCCACGCCGGGGATCAGTCCCACCACAGAGCCAATGACTGTCCCGATGGACAAGGCCCGAATGTTTTGAAACAACAATTTGACCGAATCAATCAGCGACTGTTTTTGCACAGTCACCGCTTTAACAACAGCAGATTGTCGACCGTTGGCAAACATCTCGATCACTTGCGGGATGGCAAAGATTCCAATTAAGGCGGCGATGACATTAACGCCGCCGGTTAACGAATCGTGAAAAATGAAACGCTGCGCACCCTGGATGTCATCGTAGCCAATCATTGATAGCCAAAACCCCAAACAGCCAGACAGCAAGCCCTTTACAAACGACTTGGAATCGAGCGAGCCAATGATGGTGACACCGAGAATCGCCATCCAGAACAAGTGCGATGGGCCGAACGCCAGTGCCCATTTGGCCAGTACCGGGGTTAAAAATATGAGCAAAAGCACGCCGATGACCCCGCCCACGCCGGAGGCCAGAAAAGACACATGAAGCGCTCGCGTGCCGTGCCCGGCTTGCGCCATCTTATGGCCGTCAATAGCGGTGGCAATGTTCGCCGGAGCTCCGGGGATTTTTAATAAGATCGCACTCACCGCCCCACCCGCTACCGTTGCGGTATAGGCCGCCCCGAGCAATATCAGCCCTTGTGTGGGCTGCAGCTGAAACGTAAACGGAATGAGCAGCGCAACCGCCATCGTCGGCGAGAGCCCTGGCGTCGCCCCTAGAATGAGCCCTCCAACGGTGCCGAACACCAATAACGCAAACGACAGTGGCTCAAACACACCGCCAAAATACTGCAGAAACTCCATAAGCCCCACTGACTCTGTTTCGCCCTAACTCATCAGCCAGCGTAAAGCATGAAAATAAAAATGCAAACGTTTTCATTGATCGCCGAATGCGCGATACTGTCTCCACTATGAAACGTCGTCAACGCACAGGAAAAGGCGCGCCGGGCATTGTGGAGGTGGCCGCCCGCGCACAGGTCTCCCCAGCCACGGTGTCGCGGTTTTTCAATAACCCCAAAGTGGTGCGGCCCGACACCCGCAAACGCATCCAGGCCGCCGCCACCGAAATGGGCTACATCCGGGATCGCATGGCGGGCGCGATGCACAACCGTTTCTCAGGCTCCATTGGGTTAGTGGTGCCGACCATCGACAACACCATATTCAGTGAAATGATTGCCGCCTTTTCAAATCGGTTGCTCGAGCACGATCGAACCATGCTAGTCGCCAGTCACAACTACGACCCAACACTGGAAGTATCGATTATTCGCTCATTACTGGAGCGTCGTATTGATGGCGTCGCGCTTGTCGGTCAAGATCATATGGACACTGCTGTGGATATGCTGCGCATAAGATCAGTGCCAGTGATTGCCCTTTGGGGATACGACGAGAACCCTCGCATCCCGTTTGTCGGTGCCAACAATGCCTTGGCGGGTTACCGAGTAACGAGACACGTAATCGATGATGGCCATACCAATATCGCATTTTTATTTCCCGACACCCACAATAACGATCGGGCGCGGGATCGAAAAAACGGTGCACTGAAAGCACTGACCGACGCCAACATTGTCTCCGACAAAAGCAAACTGCTCACCTGCCCTTACGACGTCACTGAATCAAAAGCCATCGCTAAACGCATACTGACCAGCGATAAACCGAGTGCAATCGTGTGCGGCAATGACGTTATCGCTCATGGAGTAATTTACGCCGCGTACGAGCTCGGCATCCATATCCCCGGTGCGTTATCGGTTGCCGGTATCGGCGATTTTAAAGGCTCTGCCGATATCGTCCCGTCCTTAACCACCGTTAGACTGCCTGCAAAACGTATTGGATCGATTGCCGCGGATACCTTGGTGCATATGAGTGAAAGCGGCGAACACGACACGGTTAAAAATCAGGTTATTGAGACTGAACTTATTGTTCGCCAGTCGACTGGGAAGTTGGCCTAGCGCCCAGTCTCAGTAACCCGATGATACATGTCTCTTTCTCATTGAATGGAAGAAAATCAGGGTGGCGGTCATTATCCCGCCACCTTGAGTTCACTACTCAACAATAGGCCTTGCTATTGTTGCGCCGCGGCGGTGAGTGGTCCCACGTTAACGTTGTTTACATAGGATGACTTGGCCGCATCGATGGAACCGGCCTTTACGAACACTTGCGCCACACCTTCCATAAACGTTTGTGCATTGCCACCAAGCCACTTCTCTGATAACTGCTCTTCTATCGTTGGAAACTCCATCGTAGCAATCGCTGCTTTCGCCGCGTCGAGTTCCATACCGGCTTCCTTGGCGATGGTGCTCAGCAACTCATCACTGCCACTCTCAGCCCATCGCGTGTTAGCTGCGGCAGTTACTGCGAGAAACTTGGCCATGATTTCAGGATTCTCGGCAATGAAATCAGACGGTGCGGAGGTAACATCGAACACCAAAATACCCAATTCCTCTTTTTCCGAGCCGGTCAGCAGTACGTTGCCGTGCTCTTTCATACGACCCAACCCGCCGCCGTAGCCACACGCAAAATCAACCGCACCTTGATCCAGTGCTGCAGCGCCTTCTGGTGGAGCCATGTCGACGATCGTGAGTGTATCGAGCGCAACACCGAAATGATCCATTTGTCTGAGGAAGCCATAGTGCGCTGCAGTACCCAACGGAACGGCAACCCGCTTGCCAGCCAATTCGGCAGCGCTGTTTTTATCAATTTCCAATTCCGAAGACACGACGCAGTTATCGTTTTCTGAGTACGACACGGCTACGTCGACCACTTGCAAGTCCTGGCCTGCAGAGGTTGCAACAACAAACGGCGGCACGCCCTGGCTAACAGCGATTTGCACGTCACCAGAAGCCATCGCAGCAGACATTGCAGTGCCAGTTTCGAATGACACCCAATTTACCTTCATGCCTAAGGCTTCGTCATACTTCCCCTCGGCTTTGGCCGCCATCATGGGCATAGGCCATTCCAGAAAGTAGGCAACCGTCAGCTCCTCTTGCGCGGTGGCTTGAGTGCTGGTCAACACCGCTGCAGCCGCCATCGCACTCATCAGTTTTGTGATCTTTTTCAATTGGCCCTCTCCATATTAAATATTTACTTGTAACGCGATTAAATATTTACTTGTAACGCGGTTTTAAAACCCGCCACCGTGTTTCGCGCAACACACTAGACGCGCCAATCCGAACGATATCAGAATGAAGCAACGTTTGTCCAATTTCGACCTCGGACACCGATGGGGTGGGTCAGGACATCGCGAAGTTCAAGGCCATTGGACAGCTAAAGGTCTACAAACTAACACCATCAAAACCGCTGTTTGGGAAAGCGCTGCAGAGGTATTTACCGCGCTGCTGGCAAATCAGGTTGAGTGTCGTCACAGTCTGTCAGGTGGCGCTACCACTCGAACCAGTGACGAAAACGTCTTTACCGTCAAAGCAGGCGATGCTTTGGTAAAGAATTACGCTCTGGAGCTTAATGGAACGTCGACGGTAACATATAGAATCACTGAGTGAGTTGTACTGCCTGAAGTTGCGATAGCTGGCTACACGGCACGGGTATTTCTAAAGACTACTCTGCACTTCCGTAATGCTTTCGCGCAATATGTCAGTGGTCTGGTCGATCTGAACCTCTGACAAGATCAAGGTCGGCGAAAGAATCAAAATATTGCCTAATGGCCGCGCAATGAGGCCTCGCTTTTGCGCCGCTTGAGCAACTTTCTGCCCAATCTCATCCGTCACTGGAAAGGGTGTTTTGTGTTCTTTGTCTTTGACGAATTCCACGCCCATCATGAAGTGGCTGCCCCGTATCTCGCCAATCAATTCCAGATCGGCCAGGCCGCGCAGACTATTTTCAAAATGTTTGCCGGTAATTCGAACGCGTTCAGGGATTTTTTCACTTTCCATCAGCGCGATGTTAGCCAATGCAGCAGCTGAGGCAGCGGGGTGTCCCGAATAGGTCATGCCATGAAAAAACATGGCGCCCTCCTCGGAAATGACTTCATGAATCTCATCGCTGATGATCGTTGCAGACAAAGGTTGATAACCGGAAGTCAGACCTTTGGCCGTGGTGATTATGTCGGGTTGCATACCGAAGACTTCCTTCGATGCGAAGAAGTGGCCAAGTCTGCCAAACGATGTCACCACCTCGTCAGCGACGTACTTGATCGCGTAGAGCTGACACAGCTCTGCCATTCTGGCGTGATAGCCCTCCGGCGGTACGATGAGCCCACCCGCGCCCTGAATCGGTTCAGCGATGAAACAGGCAATGTTCTCCTCGCCCAGATATTCGATGCGAGTTCTGGCGTCTTCTAGAAGTGCGTCCAGAAATTCTGCTTCACTCATACCATTCCCCTCACGCCAATAATGAGGAAGTCGCAAGTGATGCACTATCCCATGCGCGGTGTCCCAGCCCTCGGAATAGAGTGGGGTTGTCATGGCCATGGAGAGGTAAGTGGAACCGTGGTACGCACCCATACGACTTAAAATCAGTTTCTTTTTCGACTTTCCCAATCGGTTGTAGTAGTGATGCAAGATGCGGATGGCTGAGTCGTTAGCCACAGAACCGGAGTTACCGAAATGCACGGCATTCAGGTTTCCAGGTGCCAGCTCGGCGATCTTTCTAGCTAGCGCTGCTGCCGTGGGATGGGTGAAATTGTAAAAGGTAGAATAGAAATCGAGGGTATTTAATTGTTCGCTGATCGCTTCGATGATCTCACGGCGTTTGTGGCCAGCGTTGACACACCACAAGCCACCAATCCCATCAATCAACCGGTTACCCTCACTGTCTGTGACATAGGCGCCATCGGCGCCCACAATCACGGTACGGGCATCTTTTTGTTTCAGCGCGTTCAGGTTAGCGAACGATTGCACAAGGTGGACATCCGACGTCAGTACGGCGTCTGTGGAAGTATCAATGTCAAGAGTCATAGTTAAAGGGCCTGTGGATCATCAATGTTCAGGTGGGTGTCATTGATCATGGGACAAAAACAGCGCGCAGCCGAGAGCGGGTGTGCTCAATAGATAATCCCGCTCTCGGGTCAAACTCCAAACTAAAAGGTCGCTTTAGCAAACCCGGTTTCGGTCTAAGTTATTTCTTGACGTTCGTCCAGATCTGGTCATACACCGCTTGAGTCTGCTCGTCACAAACCTCGATAAACGTGGCCGGCCCTGCAGAGGCCGGTGGATTGCCTTCAGGCAGTGTACGAAGCTCCTCATCAAGCATGTCGGATACGCCATCCACACCCGCTGCGTAACGTGCGTAATTGGTTACCGCCGCTGCGTTTTCCGGCTCCAACAAAAAATCCATGAACACCAACGCATTTTCACGGTTTGGTGCATCCTTCAAGAGTACAACGTTGTCCATCCAAGCAACGAAGCCTTGCGTGGGGAAGGCGTATTCTATGTTTGCACCCTCTTCACGACCTTTGGCAGAGAAACCGCTGTAAATCATGCCAACTGATGCATCACCGGACACGAGCACCTCCTTTGCGGTGTCAGAGTTAAAGGAGGCCCAGTGTGTCTTTGCCTCTTCCAGCATATCATTCAGAGCTTGAAGCTTTTTGCGATCATTGGAGCACTGTTCCATACCCATGTGCATCGCCGCCATTGCCATCACTTCACCCTGACTGTCCAGCATATTGATCTTGCCGGACAATTCTTCAGGCGGATTAAAGAGTATGTCGGTTGTGCTAATGTCGCCGGTGTAATCGTCCCGATTGACAGAGAAGGAAGTGGTGCCCCACTGATAAGGGATGGAATGCTGTCGCCCGGGGTCGAAACCGGCATCAAGCCATTGCGTCTGAATGTTAGCTTTGTTCTCCAGTTCTCCGTCGGCGATGGTATCGAGCAATCCTTCATTGGCCATGATTTTGACCATATAGTCGCCAGGTACAGAAACATCATAGGTACCGATGCCACCTGCCTTTAACGAGGCTAACATGGCCTCATTCGAGTCGAAGGTGTCCATGACGACTTCGATTCCTGTTTCTGCAGTGAACTTCTCGATCAGTTCCTGGGGCATGTATTCAAACCAGTGGTATACAACCACCTCACCATCGGCTTTCGCGTGGGTGATTCCAAACGCTAACAAAGCGGTGGTTGTCAATGTCAGAATGTGCTTTTTCATGATGCGACTCCAGTGGTCTCAAGTTGTCTTGTCAGTCTTGCTGACAAAGTAAGAAATCGTGACCATGACTACCGACACACTGAGAAGCAGTGTAGATATGGCCATAATATTGGGTTTAATGCCTTGTTTTACTGCACCGAATATTGCCGTTGGCAATGTCTCGACTCCGGCTCCCTTGACGAAGTTAGTGATGATGAAATCGTCCAGAGAAACAATGAAGGCGAGCAGAAAACCAGAAATAATCCCCGGCGTCATCAATGGCAACAAGATTCTTGTGAAGACTTGTTGGCGTGTCGCATACAAATCCAGTGCTGCCTGTTCGACGGTCTCATCGATTCCCTGCATACGGGCGGCTATAGGCAGATAGGCAAATGGGATGCAAAATGCAATATGTGCAAAAATGATGGTTGCAAAGCCACGCTCGAATCCGATGGCATTAAAAAATATCAGTGTCGCAACAGCCGTAACAATCTCCGGCACCATCAAGGGCAGGGAGATCAACCCGAACGATAGCGTACGCAGTTTGAACTTGCCAGCGCGGATCATACCGGTGGCGGCCAATGTCGCGATCATTGTTGACACTGTCGCGGCGATGAGGGCGATGGCAAAGCTGTTCCACGCCGCTCGTTTGAATTTTGCACTCTCAGGACCTGTAAAAACATCCACGTACCAGTGCACAGAAAATCCATCCCAGGAAGCAATAGAGTTGGACGCATTAAAGCTGTAGATTGTCACCACCAACAAAGGTGCATAGAGGATAATCAGGCACAGAAAGGTAACCGCCTTGAATCCTGAGTAAGAACGCACATCGAGCTTTACGGAAAGTCCGGCCATGCTGGTCAGACCCTCCCACGTTCAAGGCGAGATTGCTGCCGCGCAAACGCGATTAAAATGACCAATACAATGGTGAGCAGTATCATCGATGCTGCAGCCCCGAACGGCCAGTTACCCGCGTTGCCCTTGAACTGTTCTTCGATCAATGATCCGATCATATAATTCTTGGCACCACCAAGAAGATCCGGCGCTAGAAAAGAACCCAGTGATGGCACAAATACGAGGATGCAGCCAGCGATCACGCCCGGTTTTGTTACCGGTAGCAAAATGCGGTGCAGTGTCACCCACTTAGAGGCATAGAGATCCGCCGCAGCTTCACTGAGAGAAAAGTCATACCGCTCAACTGCTGCATAGATAGGTAGCACCATAAATGGCAAGTACGAGTAGAACAGTCCCAGTTGTACAGCCAGATTGGTGTTGACAATCTGCAGAGGGCTGTCGATAAGTCCTACTGCCATCAACGACAGGTTCAATGGCCCCTCGTCGCGTAGCAGGAATTTCATCGACACGGTACGGATTAACAGATTGACCCAGTAAGGAATCGTGATTAGAAACACCCAAATGGCACGCGTTTGAACAGGGCGCGTCGCGATAAAATAAGCGGTAGGAAATCCGATGGCAAGACTAAGTAACGTTGCTGCACCGGCCTGCCAAAATGAGCGCCAAAAAATCGCGATATACGTCCAATCAAGAGTCGGTGAATCATCACCAAACAAGCCTCTATCGAAGAAGAATTGATCGTAGGCCGCCAGACTGAACTCCCATATCACGCCACCTCGAAATTCTTTCGTCAGAAACGAATACACCAGCATCAGGATTGCGGGAACGAGCGACAGTGCACCCAGCACCACCCAGGACGGTAGCAACAGCCAGGTGCGAGATTTATGATAAGTGTTGCTTACGGCTGGCTCGCCGTCTGGAGCGCTAATGGCCATCAGTCCATCAGGAGCCGCGCGGCCCCGGGTTCCAGGTTGATGAATACATCACTACCAGGTTCGAAAATACCTTGACTACCGCGATCTGAATTGGAGGTGCGTACTGTGAAGCCTGGACCTTCAACCAGTTCAACTAGGGTGGTAATATCCGTACCGATGAAGATATTCTCAACCACCCTGCCCTGCAGATTCTCAGTTTCAGTTGGTTTTTCGCTAATAAAAGTGCGCTCTGGTCGCAAGCACACGTGAACCTTTGCCCCAGGACCGACGCCTTCAACCTGCTCACAATTCAATTGGTGCCCTCCGGCAAGACGGCAGACGGCCTGACCGTCCTTGACAGCATCGACTTGCACGTCGAGCAAATTGGTGTCACCAATAAAATCGGCAACGAACATGTTGCACGGAGTTTCATAGATATCGCGGGGTGAGCCCAGTTGTTGCAGCTGGCCAGATGACATCACGGCGATACGATCAGACATGGTCAGCGCTTCTTCTTGATCATGCGTCACAAAGATGAACGTGATGCCCGTCTCTCGCTGCAGATGCTTCAGTTCAAGTTGCATGGTTTTGCGCAGTTTCAGATCAAGCGCCGACAGCGGCTCATCCAGCAACAGTACCTTGGGTTGCGGGGCGAGCGCGCGAGCAAGGGCCACACGCTGCTGTTGCCCGCCCGACAGTTGCGATGGCCTGCGAGCGGAGAAATCAATAAGCTGAACCAGTTCGAGCATCAGCCCAGCTTTCTCACGGGCCTCCAACTTGCTGCGCCCTTTCATCTCTAGCCCAAATGCAACGTTGTCCAATACGTTCAGATGCGGAAAAAGTGCGTAGTTCTGAAATACCGTGTTTACCGGCCGCCGGTTCGGCGGCAGATTTTCGATTTCTTCGCCAAACAGGTAAATCGACCCCTCGGAAACGGCTTCAAAACCGGCGATCATGCGCAGCAGTGTGGTCTTGCCGCAACCGGACGGACCCAACAGGGTAAAGAACTCATTGTCCCGGATAGACAGTGAGATTTCTTTCAGAGCGGTGAATGATCCGTAACGCTTGACCGCACTCCGAATATCGATCGCGTTCTCTCGTTGTTCCACTAGCACTCTCAAATGTACCCCTTTCTCACCCGATCTTTATACTAAATAGAATGATTCAGGGGGCATATACCCCTAAGGGGGTATCTTGTTTATGCTGACGTATGACACGCAGGAGCATCTGGCCGCGACCATTGAATCACTGGGCACATCTCAGTTTTCGGAGAAACTGTACATTTGGTTGCGCCGCTGTTTTGAAATCGACAACGGCACCATTCTGGCCTACTACCAGACGAGTAAGCCTGATGTGTTCTTCAGCCAAGCCATGGTCAAGCAGGTGCACGAACACCTGGAAACGGATTATCTTTCGGGAAACTATCTGTTGGACCCGTTTCACGACCTGCACGTGAATCGGTCCGCTAAGGGGCTTTATCGTCTTCGAGACTGTGCTCCTGACAGTTTTCATCGAAACGAATATTATGCGAAATACTATGCGGGTACTACCATGCTCGATGAGCTTTGTTTCCATACAACCTTACCCAAGGGTGCATCTGTGCAGGTGTGCTTGCCAACC
>CALFBL010000349.1 GCA_937951695.1 uncultured Granulosicoccaceae bacterium
TGGGATAACCGTCAACGCAATTGCCCCGACTGTTTTTCGATCCCCATTAACGGCGTGGATGTTCGAGGATACCGAACAGGCGAAGGCGGTGCGCAACGGATTTCTCACCCGCGTGCCGGTGGGACGGTTGGGCGAGCCAGAAGATTTAGCAGGCCCCTTACTGTTTCTGGCATCCAGTGCGTCTGACTTTTACACAGGTCATGTCTTGTACGCCGATGGCGGCTATACATCGGGGTGAGCATGACACAGCCTTCACGTATCGCGGTAATCGGCGCTGGTCTCATGGGTCATGGTATTGCTCTGACTTTCGCGCAAGCTGGGCACGCGGTGTCAGTCTATGATCCCATCGCAAATTCACTGTCCACGTTGCACCAGCGAATCAAAGAGAGTTTGCTGCTAGTGGGTCGGGATGCGACTGAGCTTGATGAAATCGTTGAGCGCGTTGTACCGTGTTCATCGATTCGGGCAACTGTCAGTGCAGCTGAGATTGTTATTGAAGCAGCGCCGGAGAAGCTTGAGTTAAAACAGCAATTGTTTGCAGAAATTGAAGCCAGCGCACCAATCGATGCGGTCCTTGCGTCGAATACATCGGTCATACAGATCTCGAAGATCATGGGTGATCTGAATCATCGGCAGCGAGCATTAGGCACGCATTGGTGGAACCCACCGCACCAAATCCCTTTGGTTGAAGTGGTGAAAACAGAATGGACCGATGCATCGTGCGCGCAGGCGATGTTCGATCTGCTGCAAGCAGTAGGTAAGACGCCTGCGATGGTTGAAAAAGATGTGCCCGGGTTTATCGGTAATCGACTGCAGCATGCGTTATGGCGTGAAGCAATATCACTGGTTGAGAATGGCATCTGTACCGCTGATACGGTAGACGCTGTGGTTAAGGCCAGCTTCGGTCGACGACTTGCCGTTTTAGGTCCGCTTGAGAACGCAGATCTTGTTGGTATTGAATTGACTCAGGACATTCACAGGCATGTGCTGTTTGATCTTGAGTCGAGTGGTGATGCATCGCACTACTTGCAACAACTGATTGATGACGGGCGAACGGGAATGTCAGCAAACGTCGGGTTTAGAGATTGGAATGAAGGCGACGTTGCGCGAACCAAAGAGCGCGTATCGCAGTACTTGAGAAAACTGGAGACGTTGTTGTCGAAGTGATGAGTTTTTAAGTAAATGGAAATACGCATTTATAAAAAAACTGTTGCAATCGATGACGCTTGAGCCAAAGCAGTACCCACATAAGCAGATGGAGGAGAGGAACTGAAAATGAGACACAAGACGACACGCCGTAAATTCATGGGTGGACTGGCTGCCACCTTTGCAGCCCCTGCTATATTGAAGCACACACGAGCCTATGCCGCGGACCCGGTCATTCGCATCGGGCATGTAAGTCCGAGAACCGGACCATTGGCAGGGTTTGCAGAGGCTGATGATTTTGTATTGGAAGGCATCAAAGCCGCGATGTCGGGCGGCGTGGAGAACAACGGTAAAACCTATCAAATTGAGATCATTTCAAGAGACAGTCAGTCCAATCCGAATCGAGCCGCAGAAGTGGCTGCGGACCTCATTCTTGGTGAGGAAGTGGACATTATCGTGGCCGCCTCCACACCTGACACCACTAATCCGGTAGCCGATCAGGCTGAAGTGAACGAAGTGCCGTGTATCACGACGGATTGCCCATGGCAGCCGTATTTTTTTGGTCGTAACGGTAACCCAGCCGAAGGTTTCGAGTTTACATACCACTTCTTCTGGGGTCTTGAAGATGTTATCGCCAATTTTCTGGATCTTTGGGCTGGCTCGGGTGTTGCAAAAAAAGTCGGTGCTCTGTTTCCTAATGACGCCGATGGCAATGCCTGGGGAGATCCTGAGCTCGGTTTTCCAAAGCCTTTGAAAGAGGCAGGATTCGGATTAGTCGACCCAGGCCGGTATCAGCCGCTTAATGATGATTTTTCCAACTACATCGGTGCCTTCAAAGATGTCGGCGTGGAGATCGTTACGGGCAACATGATACCGCCTGACTTCGCCACCTTCTGGGCGCAAGCGGCCCAGCAAAACTTTAGTCCCAAGGTGGTCACGATAGGTAAGGCGTTATTGTTTCCATCGGTCATTGAATCCTTGGGCGATCGAGGCGATGGTCTGACTTCAGAAATTTGGTGGTCTCCAAACCATCCGTTCCGTTCATCACTAACCGGTGATAGCGCGAAGGCGTTGGCTGATGGCTATACTGCCCTCAGCGGTCGACCCTGGACACAACCCATTGGTTTCAAACACGCACTGTTTGAAGTGGCGAGGGATGTGGTAGCCAGAGCGAGTGACCTAGATGATCCTGCGTCGATTATTGATGCCATCAAGTCCACCTCGATGTCGACAGTGGTTGGGGATGTCGATTGGTCCAAGGGGCCTGTGCCTAACGTGACCAAAACACCGTTGGTGGCCGGTCAGTGGCAAAACCGCGGGGATGCCACTGAATTGGTGATAACCACCAACAAGCAAGCGCCAGAGATCCCGGTTGGTGGCGATCTGAAGCTCCTGAGCTGATCGAGTGAGCGAGTCATCTCTTTTATTAGTGGAAAACGTATCGAAGTCGTTTGGTGCAGTGAAGGTTGCCGACGCGACGAATTTGGAAGTTAACGCTGGGGAGGTGGTTGGCATACTTGGCCCCAATGGCGCCGGTAAGACGTCCTTATTTAATTTGATTACCGGTGCCTTGTCGGCTGATTCAGGGACCATAAACTTTAAAGGTAATGACATCACCCGAACTAATGCGGCGTATCGTTGCAAGCTGGGTATGGCACGCTCGTTTCAAGTGCCCCAACCGTTTGTTGGCATGAGTGTATTTGAAAATGCCTTGGTAGGTGCGACTCACGGGGCTGGATTAAAACCTAGTGCTGCGAACGCGCACGTGGTGAGTGTGCTGGACGCGACCGGGCTGATGGCTCGTGCCAATGTGAAGGCAGGTGTCCTCACTCTGCTGGAGCGAAAAAGGCTTGAGCTTGCCCGAGCTCTGTCAACCAAGCCGTCGTTATTATTGCTCGATGAAATAGCCGGTGGGTTAACGGACTCAGAATGCGAGTCCTTGATTACGAGTATCAAAAATGTGCATTTGCAGGGCACCACGATCATCTGGATTGAGCACATCGTGCACGCGTTACTTGCTGTTGCACAGAAATTGATTGTGCTGGATTTTGGCAAAGTCATCGCTGCAGGTCAGCCCGATGAAATCATGGCCAGCGAACAAGTAAGGCAGATCTATTTGGGGGTAGACAATGCCTGATGCGTTGCTACTAGCACAAAAACTCGATGCGTTTTATGGGGACTTTCAGGCACTTTTCGGTGTGAACATCAGCGTCGACGCAGGTGAAGTGCTTGCGATTATTGGTGCCAATGGGGCGGGTAAAAGTACCTTGCTAAGATCTTTGGCCGGGTTAATAAAAAACGACTCCAACCAAGTGGTGTTTAAAGGGCAATCCATTGGGGATAAGCGAGCAGATACCATTGCTCGATTGGGTATTGCGCTGGTACCCGAGGGACGTCAATTATTTCCCTCCTTGTCGGTAGAGGAAAATTTGAAACTAGGGGCAAAAGTCGGGCGCCGAGGGTATTGGACACTGACTTCGGTGTACGAGCTATTCCCGATATTGAACGAGCGACGCAACACTGCCCCCACTGCATTGTCGGGTGGACAACAACAGATGGTAGCGATTGCACGGGCATTGATGTCGAACCCGGAAGTGATCTTGTTCGATGAGATCAGTTTAGGCTTAGCGCCAGTGATCATAAACGATATTTATAACGCCTTTCCCACCATCATCGAACAAGGAGTCACTGCGGTTATTGTTGAGCAGGACATATCACGTGCCTTGTCGGTTGCCTCGCGGGTGTATTGCCTGCAGAAGGGCAGTGTCAAGCTGGAGGGTTTAACAAGAGAGAAAACACGTGATGCGATCACGGCAGCTTACTTTGGGGTGGCAGTGTGATGGAATGGTTGGGTGTGGTGGTTCAGGGTGTTTTGTTAGGCGGGCTCTACGCCCTGTTCGCTACAGGGCTGTCGCTGATGTTCGGTGTGATGCGTCTGGTGAATATCGCGCACGGTGACCTTATTGTACTCGGCGCCTACATCGCATTAAGTACGGTAGCAATACTGGATGTACACCCAGTAATAGCGATGGTCCTGGTTGTACCCATTATGGGGTTTGTGGGATACGCGCTGCAAAGAACACTACTCAACCGGACGTTGGGCGCCGATATCTTGCCTCCTCTACTGGTTACCTTTGGCTTATCCGTCATTTTGCAAAACGCATTACTGGAGATATATTCGGCCGATCCGCAAAAGTTAAGTGCAGGCCCGATGGAGACTGCCAGTGTTAGCTTCGGTTCGCTCTCAGTTGGCGTATTTCCGCTGCTAACATTCGTCTCAGCAATTGTGCTTATTGGGTTGCTGCAGTGGGTTTTCTATCACACGAGCTTGGGGCGTGAATTTAGAGCAGTGTCAGACAATCAAGAAATCGCTCAACTGATGGGCATCAACAAGGCCCATGTGTTTGGTGTTGCCATGGCGCTTGCGTTTGCAGTAACAGCAATTGCCGGTATATTGTTTGGAGTGCGAACCAGTTTCGATCCTTCCATTGGTGGTGGACGATTGCTGTTGGCGTTTGAGGCTGTGATCATTGGTGGGCTTGGTAATCTGTGGGGTACATTGGCTGGAGGCATTATTCTAGGTGTTGCGCAAACTGTGGGTGGCCAAATAAACCCCGGGTGGCAACAACTTGCTGGACACATCGCGTTTTTGTTTGTGTTAGCGATCAAGCCCACTGGGCTTTTTCCGCGGGTGGCTCATTGATATGAATGCTGATACCAAAGGCGTATTGAAAACAACCATATCGCGTTCTTCGCGAGTGTCGATCATCGCGATGGTGTTGTCGCTGGTCCTGATGCTCGTGTTAGCGTGGGCCCCGTATTGGGCCGGGCGTGCGGAGATGAGGCTGCTTGGCGAGCTGTTCCTGTACTTGTCTTTGGCGAGTTTGTGGAATTTGATGGCAGGCTACGCAGGGCTGGTTTCTGTGGGCCAACAGGCCTACGTTGGTTTGGGTGGCTATTTACTGTTTGCGTTGACCATGTTTGGTGGGCTACATCCTGTAGCGGCGGTTTTGCTGGCGGGAGTTTTCTCGGCCTTCCTTTCTCTACCGGTGGCAATTTTGATCTTTCGCCTACATGGTGCCTACTTTGCGATAGGCACTTGGGTCATAGCGGAAATGTTCCGGCTGTCGTTTGCGCAAGTGCAATCGCTGGGTGGGGGCTCAGGAACCTCGTTACCGATTGGAGTGGTTAAGTCGTTAGCGGCAAGCCGAAGTGGGCGGGAGTCATTAAGCTACTGGCTGGCTTTGGGGGCCGTGGTGTTTACACTCGGGTTTGTATTTTTTTTCATGCGATCAAAAAAGGGTCTTGCCCTGACGGCCATTCGAGACAGTGAAGCCGGTGCGGCTGAGTTGGGTATCAATATATGGCGCAGTAAATTGGAAGTGTACGTCTACACGTCCGCTATTACCGGCGTTATCGGTGGTTTAATTTTCTTGCAAAAACTGCGCATCTCACCCGATGCGGCCTTTTCGGTCAGCGACTGGACAGCCTTTGTTATCTTCATTGTGGTGATTGGCGGCATCGGTACGCTGGAAGGGCCAATCATTGGCACATTGTTGTTCTTTATTTTGCGTGAATCCATGGCAGACCTTGGCACCACCTATTTGATGATTCTGGGGTTAGTCGCGATTGTGATTATGCTCAAAGCGCCGCAGGGTATTTGGGGTCTGATTCGTCAAAAATTTGATATAGAACTGTTTCCTTTGAGTTACTTCGTCCACCAGAAAGATGCATCCACACAGAAATCATCCGGCGCATAGTTATGGCTAAGCAAAAAAAGACAATCATTACATGTGCGGTTACCGGTGCCATTCACACACCCACCATGTCGGATGCTTTGCCTTATACCTACGACGACATTACAGCCCAAGCGGTAGAGGCTGCTGAAGCCGGAGCGTCGATTTTACATCTGCACGCTAGAAATCCTAACGACGGATCTCCATCGGTTAATCCTGAGGATTTTAAGCCGTTTCTTCAGCGCATCAAGCAAGCCAGCGATGCGGTGGTGAATCTTTCTACCGGTGGATCTTTGACGCTCTCGATTCAGGATCGGATAAAGCCTGCCAATACCTTTAGCCCTGAGATGTGTTCCATGAACATGGGTTCGATGAATTTTTCATTTCATCCGCTCGCCGGACGATACGATGAATGGAAGTTTGATTGGGAAAAAGAATATGTTGGGAGCTCCGATGGCAACATATTCCGAAATACCTTCCGAGACATACGAGAGGCTGCGGAAACGCTTGCGCCACATGACATCAAATTTGAACACGAATGTTACGACGTAGGGCATCTGTACAATCTGAAATTTTGTATGGACAGTGGTCTGTTCAAAGCCCCCATTTTTATCCAGTTTATTTTTGGCATCCTCGGCGGTATTGGTCCTGAAGTTGATAACCTGATTTTCATGAAGCGCACCGCAGATCGGTTGTTCGGTGATGACTATCGATGGTCGGTGTTAGGCGCTGGTGGTGCGCAGATGTCCTTGGCTACAACAGCCAGCCAGCTCGGCGGTAACGTTCGTGTGGGTCTTGAAGATAGTTTGCTAATAACGCGAGGCACGCTTGCCATATCCAATGCCGAGCAGGTGAAAAAAATTCGTCGAATCATTGAAGACTTAGGGAGCGACGTGGCCACACCCGGTGAGGCGCGCGAGATTCTAGCGTTGAAGGGACGCGATAAGGTCTGCTTCTGAGATTGAAAGTCCTTGTGAGCCAGGTAGGCCAATCTCGTCGATCAGTCTGACTATTGCCAAAGCCTGTGGGTCGTCAATAAATTCGCGGACGAATAATTTCAACGTAATCAAATTACTCTCGTAGCCTGTACTAGCCATTATCGTGAACTTCACCGTATTGGAATCCTGCAGCTCCTCGCTGCGACAGTTTTTGGCTTGTATGATTTGCTCGAGTGGTAACCGAATTGCGTCTGAGCAGCATTGGCTCCTCTACATTGTGTAAGAGCTGGCGAGAGGTTCTTGCGTGAAGCTGATTATGCCCGCACTTGCGGGTTGTGAAATATGAGAAAATTGGGGATGATTGATCTCTACTATGCACCGGATAATGTCTCGCTGATTGTCAGACTCATTCTTGAAGAGTTGAGTATCGACTACCGTGCCGTGCTGATAGATCGCAGTGTGAATGAACAATTGTCGCAGGCTTACTGTACGCTCAACCCGGAAGGGCAAATACCGGTATGCGTTATCGACGGGCAGGCGGTTTTTGAAACAGCGGCAATCGCACTAACGCTGGCTGATGCTGCCTCAGCCTACGGGGGCAAGGCCGACGCGCTAATAACACCAACGCTGACAGACAGCGGCAGACCTCACTTCGTGAAATGGTTGTTTTTCTGACCAATACGTAACTGCTCACCCCTTACGTAGATCAAAATTGCCAGCGAGTGCAAATTGAATAGCCGTCAGCGGGTTGTATCCCTGGTAAGCCATGGACTGCAGATAGCTTGATATACGGCAATAGGCTTCAGCGAATTTGCGCTGGCGAAAGCAACCACTTACCTTCTGCTTGACCTTGCCCACGCGTAGTCGTTGGAATTGATAGCGAATTCCAACTCCCGCATCAACTGCGACCCACAAAGCGCATCAGCTGATTGCTCGTAGCTAAAATAGGATGGCCAACAATCATGAACGATGACGCCTCCGTAACGAGGAAAAATGTTGATCTCATCAATGGCCTCCTTGCCACGTCCTGAATGCAGCCGTTTAAGCGTTATATCTCCCACTGAATACACATGCACCCAGTGTTTTGATTTTTCTACCCTCATGGAGGTTTCATCAACGTTCATCGCTGGCGAGGAGCCAGCAACAACTGGATAGCCTGATCTTCCCACGGTGCC
>CALFBL010000350.1 GCA_937951695.1 uncultured Granulosicoccaceae bacterium
GGGTCGTACTTCATATTTCGAGTGGCGTGCGCCAGCAGGTGCATGGCTTTGTTGATAAACCGAATGCGCTGGCTCCATGTGTAACGTGGGTCGACCAGATTGATGGGAAAAGGAATGAACAGATTGATTTCAACGATTTTAAATTCACCCGCTGTCAGCGCTGCTTCGTCATCGGCTCGGGCGCAAAAGCGGGTAATGGCAAAGTCCCCCATCTCTTGTATGTAGCCCGATAAAATACTCAGCTGTTCTGCAGAGAACCGATCCGTTCTTTCCAAGTACACTGTTTGCTTGTTATTCACGCTGTTGATCGGATATTTGTCGGTGTCGTTAACCGATTCGGTCACGGTGATCATGTCGTGATGCGACCCCTCAAGACCGCTCCTTATGGCGAAAATTTCGAATTCTCGCTCACCGGTTGCCGCTTCCTGAATCATGTAGCGACGGTTGTCTTCTGCGTAACCGGATCGAATATCAGCGAGTTGTTCTGCGCTGTCTGCGCGCAAGATGCCGTTGCCGTTTTGACCCCATTCTGGTTTGAGGAATACTGGGTAGGCGTCGGGTTCGATGTGGTCCCCATCGAATCCCTGCCTTAGGTGCCAGCGCTCGGGGATCAGCTGATCAATCTCCAGTTTGGAAAATATGCCTTTCTCACGCGAGAAATAGCGAGAGTTAACGCGGAAAAATTTCCATGGTCCCACCCTCACTCGAATGGAGTTGAGTATGTAGAATATGGTCAGCAGGACGGTTATGTGCATCGGCGTCTTATGTCTGTGTTCGCGCATCATACAAGTGCGGGAAACGTTAATCCCAAGGCGCATGATACCGGAGCAGCCAGCCCAGAAACCTTGCGCAACCTTGCCGATTGGCAATTTGTATAATGAACCAAACTATGTAGCTGGTAGGAGCTGAAATTGTCTGAAAAGGTTCCTTCACGGCTCGTGGATTTGCAACCGGTTGCCCGCCTGTGCCAAATTGAAGTGGCGCAGGAAGCTCATACCCAGAAGCGCATCACTGTTTACCAAGCCAGGGCTGATATGGGCTGGCACATCAAAACGCTGAAGGGGGCCGATGCTTAACGTTTGGATTTTGGTGTCGTAGATTGTCGCAGTCCCGTTTGCTGTACGCGCCAGGCTGGCTTCCCCGCGTTTCAGGCCGATCCGAGCGGCAACATCGGCGGGAATGCTGACTTCGGTCGCCCCGGTGTCCACCAAAAAATTGACGGGGTGTCCGTTGACCATGCCTTGCACGCGATAGTGGCCGCGCCGTGTGCCTTCCAGCACGAGTATTGGTCCATAATTGGAATCTCCTGGGATAATTCGCGGGGGATTGGCGGCTTGACGTCGTTCAAGCAGATGTTTAGCCCCTAAGGCACCGAATCCGATCAGCAGGAGCCAGAACCCAATCATCATCCAGACGCCCATGGACGACCCCGCTGGCGGTTCAAATTGGGGGTCGTTTTCGGATTCATTATTCATGTGCTTGGCACGTGCCTTGTTTTACTCATTATTAGTTACAATTGACGGTTTACACGAGGCACGAGTGTCGTTTCGCTGCCCGTCCAAATTCTGGCCGCCTGGTGGATATCCGCTGGGCGTTTTTTCTTTATATTCGTGGCTACCAACATGACCGACCTCTCCAAGTACCGCAATATCGGTATCTTCGCCCACGTTGATGCGGGCAAGACCACCACCACAGAGCGCATTCTGAAACTGACCGGGAAAATTCACAAGACCGGAGAAGTGCACGACGGCGAAGCGACTACCGACTTCATGGAGCAAGAACAGGAGCGTGGCATCACGATTCAGTCCGCTGCCACCAGTTGTGAGTGGGACGGTCACCGTCTTAACATCATCGATACGCCCGGACACGTGGATTTCACCATAGAAGTTTACCGCTCACTGAAAGTTCTCGACGGTGGGGTTGGTGTGTTTTGCGGTTCAGGTGGTGTTGAGCCTCAGTCTGAGACCAACTGGCGCTACGCCAACGAATCGGAAGTGTCTCGGGTTATTTTTGTCAACAAGCTCGATCGCATCGGCGCAGATTTCTTTCGCGTGGTAGAGCAAATCAAAACCGTTCTGGCGGCTCGCCCGTTGGTGATGACGGTGCCGATCGGTCGCGAAGACGATTTCAAAGGTGTGGTCGATCTACTCACCGAAAAAGCCTACATCTGGGATGACTCAGGGCTGGCAGAAAACTTCACTGTTGAAGATGTGCCTGCGGATATGGTTGACGAAGTAGCTCAATGGCGCGAGGAGCTCGTTGAAACGGCACTTGAGCAAGACGATATCGCAATGGAAGCCTATTTTGAAGGCGAGCAGCCCAGCATCGAAACGTTGAAGGCCTGCATTCGCAAAGGCACCATCGCTTTGGATTTCTTTCCTACTTTCTGCGGCTCGGCGTTCAAAAACAAAGGCGTTCAGTTGGTTATGGATGCTGTCGTGTCCTACTTGCCCGATCCTACTGAGGTCAAGCCGCAGCCGGAAATGGATCTGGAAGGAAAAGAGTCTGGAAACTTCGCTACCGTGGATGCCTCATTGCCATTGCGCGCGTTGGCATTCAAAATCATGGACGACCGTTATGGCGCTTTGACGTTTATTCGAATTTATTCGGGTACTCTGAACCGTGGCGATACGGTTGTTAATACGTTCACGGGTAAAACCGAGCGAATCGGTCGAATTGTGGAAATGCACGCGGAAGATCGCATCGAACTCGAAAAAGCTCAGGCCGGCGACATTGTTGCGGTTCTCGGTATGAAGAACGTACAAACCGGCCACACTCTGGCGGATCAGAAAAATCCAGCCACCCTCGAACCGATGGTGTTCCCCGATCCGGTTATCTCGATCGCGATTGCGCCAAAAGACAAGGCGGGTTCTGAGAAACTGGGTGTAGCGTTGGGTAAGATGATTGCGGAAGATCCGTCGTTTCGTGTAGAAACTGACGAAGAGAGCAACGAAACCATCCTGATGGGAATGGGCGAATTGCATCTGGACATCAAAATCGACATACTCAAGCGTACGCACGGAGTTGAGGTGGAGGTGGGCAAACCACAAGTGGCTTATCGCGAAACCATCACGCAACAGATCGAAGACACCTACACGCACAAAAAACAGTCGGGTGGTTCGGGTCAGTTTGGCCGTATCGATTACATCATTGAGCCGCTGGACCCTGGCATGGGCTTCGAATTCGAATCGAAGGTTACCGGCGGTAACGTTCCACGCGAATACTGGCCTGCGGTAGAGAAGGGCTTCAAAGGCAGTATGGGAGAAGGTGTGTTGGCCGGTTACCCGTTACTCGACTTCAAAGTCACTTTGAAAGACGGCGCTTTTCACGCGGTTGATTCCTCTGCGCTGGCGTTTGAGATCGCGGCCAAAGCCGGTTATCGGCAATCGATTCCCAAAGCCGGCCCGCAGATTATCGAGCCGATCATGAAAGTGGACGTGTTCACACCAGACGATCACGTAGGTGATGTTATCGGCGACTTGAACCGACGCCGTGGCATGATCAAGAGTCAGGAAGCAGGCCCGACAGGTGTGCGCATCAAAGCCGATGTTCCGCTGTCGGAGATGTTTGGTTACATCGGCGACTTGCGCACCATGACATCGGGGCGTGGGCAATTCTCGATGGAATTCTCGCACTACATGCCTTGTCCGAAAAATGTGGCGGAAATCGTCATCAAGGAAGCTCAGGAACGTAAGGCGAACAAGTAGCGTTTTATGGGGATGTGTTAACTCCGCCAATAACGGCCAGCCTTTGCTGGCCGTTATTGTTTTCGGGGTTGGTGGGCGTTGCTCAGCAGCGCTTGAGTCCGGGGAATCGACCGGTTTTTTCCAAGAACGTGCGGAAATCGCGTAAAACTATAGGCAGTACAGCGACTGTGCTCTGCCCAGGAATTGAGTCTTAAATCATGTTGGAAACTTCTGAAGCTGCGCCCGGTACCGGTGAATTGATGCCCGACACCGCTGTGTCGGTGGCTGATATATTTGGTCTGAACGTTGATATACAGGTGCCCTGCTACTCAACCCGCACCGAACGTGTGCCGGAAATCGATCCCGACTACATCTTTGACAAACGCACCACACTGGCTATCCTAGCGGGCTTTGCCAATGATTGGCGCGTATTGGTTACCGGGTTTCATGGCACCGGTAAGTCCACCCATATTGAGCAGGTGGCGGCCCGTTTGAACTGGCCGTGCGTGCGTATTAATCTCGACAGTCACGTGAGCCGAATCGATCTGATCGGTAAAGACGCGATTGTGTTGGAAGACGGTAAGCAAGTTACCACCTTTGTCGATGGCATCCTACCGTGGTGCTATCAGCGCAACGTGGCGCTGGTGTTTGACGAATACGACGCTGGCCGCCCGGATGTCATGTTTGTGATTCAGCGCGTGCTCGAAGCCACCGGTCAATTAACCTTGCTGGATCAAAGTCGGGTGCTCAAGCCCCACCCCGCATTTCGATTTTTCGCTACAGCCAACACCGTGGGTCTGGGTGACACTACCGGTTTGTATCACGGTACGCAGCAAATCAATCAGGCGCAGATGGATCGTTGGTCGATCACTACGATTCTGAACTACATGCCAGCGGAGGTGGAGGTGGAGGTGGTGCTGGGTAAAGCACCGCATTTGCAAGACGAGCCCGGGCGGGAGTTAGTTACCCGCATGGTGACGCTTGCGAACCTGACTCGTGCAGCCTTCAAGAACGGCGATTTATCGACAGTGATGAGCCCGCGGACGGTCATTACCTGGACCCAGAATCTGACGTTTTTCAAAGATCCTGCGCTGTCGTTTGAATTGGTGTTCATGAACAAATGCGACCCGTCCGAGCGAGCCATCTTGAATGAGTTGTACCAGCGGGTGTTCGCCGTCGATTTATCCGAGCAGGACGACTGAACGTGGTTGGCCACAATCGGTCTTGGCAACGTGTCGAACCGACCGTCACAAATGAGTAAAACAGACACTAAAGACACAGCGGATTTCCGGCAATCGACCGGGGCTTGCGCGCGCGCGGTATCACGCGATGCGACGGTGTCGTTGAATTTTGATAACGACGCGACAGACGTTGATGTTGCTGCCTCTGCACTACCCGAAATTCCTGCTAACGCCAGTGCTGTCGAGAAGGTGCGCATTCGCGGCCGCAGTGATGCCATCGCCTTACACCGACAACATCACGACCCCAAATTGCATTCCCAATTTGCCTACACCAACGCGACCTCCAGCCTGTGTTTCTCATTGGCCGAGCAGGCTCGGGTGGAGTTGTTGGGAGCGCGGGAGTTTTACGGTATAGAATCGAATCTTAACGCGGTGCTGGAACAGCGCTACCGTTTGCTCACCGATGCGATGCAGCGCTCGTCGGCGGCCTCCGGCTTGGCCGGTGAGAAACTGGGCGTGGAGCACGCAATATCGCTGTACTTGCGTGAGCAGCTAGGGGGGAGGCTGCCACCGGCGTGCAACGAGGCTATCGGCGAATGGCGCGACTGGCTGGACGAGGAAGTCGGCCCGGCTTTGCAAGCTGGCGAGCTACCACTGGATGATCAGCAGGGGTTTGCCGATGCGTTTCGTCAATTGCTGCAACAACTCGATATAGAAGTCGAGGCTGGTGCGCTCTTGTTGCATTTGCCTGACTGCTAGCACGGACAA
>CALFBL010000351.1 GCA_937951695.1 uncultured Granulosicoccaceae bacterium
TTTCACAGGGCTTGAAAGCGCCAGAAATTTGTTAGCCAGCTCGCAGTTTCCCATCATCTTTAGCGGCGCAGGACTCAGCGCTGAGTCGGGTATTGGCACGTTTTCGCAGCAAGAAGTGCGGGCACACCTCACTGGACGGAGCCGATGAGTGCATGAGCAGAGCACCTGGGCGTGTCCTTGTGGCGGACCGATGCCACTCATTCTGGTCAATCTCGAGCCAAGCTTGACGCTTACTGAACGGGACTTCGAGCTGATTGGCGCTCTTCTAAGGTGTTGCGAGAACCGCTAACGGCTTGATAAAGAGCCGTCAGTGGTAAACCAGCGGGGTTGAGAAATTCTCGCAATTAGCTGACAGTTTCATTAACACCGGTAAGGTTGGTTACTATGCTTGGCATAAAAAACGGAGCGTGGCGTCTCGGTTTCCACACTCCGCTACTATCTGAATGATTTTTTACAAAACTGCCGATAAGTTGAAGCAGTCCTCAGGTATCTCCTCAGAACGGAATGTCATCATCAAATTCCGCGGCTTCCGCGACGGGTTCGCGCTGTTGAGGTTGGTTCTGACCACCGCCACGATTGGTGGGCCCACCCCTACTTGAGGATGCGCCACCACCCTGACCAGCGCCTTGCCCTTGGCCATCGCCACGAGCGCCTAACAACTGCATATTGTTGGCGATAATGGACGTTGAATAGCGATCTTCGCCAGTCTTTTTGTCTTGGTACTTGTCAGTGCGCAACGATCCTTCGATGTATACCTGTGAGCCTTTGCGGCAATACTCGCCGGCAATCTCACCCAAACGATTGAACAAAGTAACGCGATGCCACTCAGTGCGCTCCTGCTTCTCGCCACTTTTCTTGTCTGTCCATGATTCCGACGTTGCGATGCTGATATTGACAACCGCACTGCCACTGGCTGAATATCGGACATCGGGGTCTGAGCCCAGATTGCCGACAAGGATGACTTTATTTACTCCACGTGCCATGTTTTTCTCCTGGTTTGAATAGCCGCCGTGTCCGTTTGACGGTGGCCGCAATTGTACCGTAGGGTGAGTGAGGGATTTTTTATTTTTCCGAATAACTGGAAATTTTTACAGGTAACTTGTCCTCACCAATAATACCGCCTGGCACTCTAACCGGAACGCTGGTCAAGACAATTCCTGAGCCACTATCGGTTATTGTGCCCAGTTCACGACTTGAGTGGACGAAGCAGCCCATTCAGCCATCAAACAACGCCCGATTCACTTTCAAATAAGCCACCCCTTCGGCTTCGACAAAACCCACTTCCGCAACGCCCGGGCGTGCCCGTAGGGCTTCCAGTGTGCTGGACACATTTTGCAGTTCAGCATCGGAGAAGCGATGGCGGCGTATGAACAGCTTCTCGGGCGATACAAAGTCTTTCAGAAAAAACAGCCAAGCTGTACACACCAGAGCCAGTGCGATGAACACACTCTGAGCGCCGTACGCACCGTACAGCCAGCCCCCTCCCGCGCCACCGACAAAGCCGCCCATAAATTGGCTACTGGAGTACACCCCCATGGCACTGCCCTTGGCGTCCGCCGGCGCGATGCGAGTTACCAATGAAGGAAACAGCGATTCCAATACGTTGAGGAAACTGAAAAATAACAATATGCCAATAAACAAATGAGTGAGCGACCCAGGGATCAGCCAGAAAAACAGCTGTGTAACCAATAATCCAGCGACACACACCAGCACCACAGGCTTCATGTAATTGCGCTCCGCCCCCATCATCAGAGGAATAAGCACGAGCACTGACAGCACCATCGCTGGCAAATAGATACGCCAGTGTTCATTGGCATTCATCCCGTTATCGAGCAGCATAAGAGGTACCGCCAGAAAGGTTGCCGTGATGATCATGTGCAAAACAAAAATACTCACGTCGAGCCTTTGCAGCTGGGGGTTACGCAGCAATTGCCGCATGGTGCCCAGGTTCGTCCCGGTCTCAGCGCGGTGCTCGAGCACCTCCGGGTCGGGCACCACAGTGTGTACCAGAACGATTCCAATGACAGCGGTGGCGGCTGTGAGCCAGAACAACGCGCTGATAGAAAACCAGGTAATCAGCAGCGGTCCAAGCATCAGCGCCACTATAAAGGCAAGACCAATACTGGCACCCAGTATCGCCATGATCTTGGTGCGTTGCTCATCGCGAGTAAGATCTGCCGCCAGCGCCATGATGACCGCCGATATCGCCCCGGCCCCCTGTAACGCTCGGCCGAGGATCACTAGATAGATCGATTCAGCGCTAGCCGCTATGACACTGCCTAAAGCCAGAAACACCAACCCAATAGTAATCACGGGTTTGCGACCATAGCGATCGCTGAGCATGCCGAAGGGCACTTGCAGCACCGCTTGAAAAATACCGTAGATACCGATTGCGAGGCCGAGCATGAACGGCGTGCTGTGCGCGTAATCATCGGCAAACAGACTGAACACCGGTAACACGATGAACAGGCCGAGCATACGGAATATATAGATTGTTGCCAGCGAGCCCGCCGCGCGACGCTCCACT
>CALFBL010000352.1 GCA_937951695.1 uncultured Granulosicoccaceae bacterium
GGGCTAGACACATCAAACGAAGGGTGCGATGTCAAGTGCTTTATATCGATAATGGCCCTATCGTAGCTGGCCAGAGCTTGTAACATAAACCACTTATCGATTACCAGTTTGTGCGCCGAGAAAGCACCATAAAAATGCGCAAGGCAACGGGTACGAACATCACCCGGGTGTTCGGCAATGACGCTCAAAGCCCCCATACGGTCCGTCATGCAGTAACTGTTGTGGTAGCGCTCTTCCACCATCGCCAGCCAAGTCGACGGCTCCAGCATAGACACACTCTGCAACGCCACATTAGCCAACGCCCGTGCTGACATAGACTCGTCACTCAATGGGCTCGTATGATCTGCGTTCAACACGGGCCGGGCAGCCACCAACTCAAGTAACGACGTCTGGCAATGCTGCGCAATGGCTTCTCTTAGTACTTTACGCGCGTTCAGGATCGAATGCACGTCAATAACGTCTCGGGCTTGAGCGATCGCGTCAAACGAAGGTGGCGTAATCATAAGCGCTTTCAGCGCATCGTCGATCGTGGCATCGTCAATCACCGATTGCAGCGCATCCAGATACACCGCCATCGAATCGCTGGTTGCCGATTGCTCCAGCTCCCCAACAATCCATTCGGCTAGTCGTTGGCCGGCTTCCCAACGATTAAAAGCATCGGTGTCGTGTGCCATTAAAAATGCCAGCGATGATGGCGTGTAGTCGTAGTGCGCTTTGACCGGCGCCGAGAAACCGCGCAGCAACGACAATACCGGTTTTGACGGAACCTGCTCGAACTCCCAGCATTGCTCTGCATCGGTGAGATGCAGCAGCACACCACCACCGGGTGTCGTTTGGTTCACGCAGGCAGACACTGATGACATGGGTTTCCCACTGGCATCGAGTAAGGCGATGTCCAGAGGCATGTGTAAGGGCTTTTTATCGCTCTGCCCCGGAGTGATGGGGGTGTGCTGCCGGACCGTTAAACGGTAGTGTTGACGCGTAGCGTCGAACTCATCCGTCACCGTTAATTCAGGAGTGCCGGCTTGGGAGTACCAACGTCTGAACTGCGCTAGGTCGACACCGCTTGCGTCTTGCATGGCATCAATAAAATCATCACAAGTGACCGCCGCCCCATCATGGCGCTTGAAGTACAACGCAATCCCCGCCTGATAGCGCTCGTTACCGAGCAAGGTATGGAACATACGGATAACTTCAGCGCCTTTCTCGTACACCGTTAAGGTATAAAAGTTATTGATCTCGACGTAACTGTCGGGCCGGATCGGATGCGCCATCGGGCTAGCATCTTCGGCAAACTGATGATTACGCAGCAGCTGTACATCCTGAATCCGCTTGACAATCGGCGAATGCAGATCCGCGGTAAAGCACTGGTCTCTGAAGACGGTTAGGCCCTCTTTCAGACTTAACTGAAACCAATCCCTGCAAGTTACCCGGTTACCCGTCCAGTTGTGAAAGTACTCGTGCGCTATCACCGCCTCGACCCCAATAAAGTCGGTATCGGTGGCGGTTTCAAGACTGGCCAACACGAACTTTGAGTTGAAGACGTTAAGCCCTTTATTTTCCATGGCCCCCATATTGAAGTCATCAACGGCCACAATCATAAATCGACTCAAGTCGTATTCCAGGCCATAGACCTGTTCATCCCATTGCATTGATCGCTTTAAAGCACCCATGGCGTAGTCGCACAACGTAAGGTTGTGTGCCTGCACGTAGATTTGCAACAGCACTTCGCGCCTGCTTTTAGTTATGAACGAATCTTCAATGGAAACAAGGTCTCCAGCCACCAGCGCAAACAGATAGCAAGGCTTGGGGTGTGGGTCGTGCCACACCCACTCATGCAGCCCATCGCCCAGAGTCCTGTTAGATACAGGATCTCCGTTCGACAACAGCACCGGTAAGCTTGCCTGCTCACCAATCACAGTCACGGTAAAGACAGATAATACGTCCGGGCGATCCAGGTAAAAGGTGATTTTGCGAAAGCCTTCCGCTTCACACTGCGTGCAGTAATTACCGCTGGAGCGATACAACCCCTCCAGCGCCGTGTTGGCATCTGGTGAAATTTCGGTAACGATCTCAAGGGTGAATTCATCGGGCAGTTGCCTCAGCGTCAGCGATGAAGCCGTTTGTTGTATTCGCTCAGCTCCAATAGGCTGCCCGTCGATCTGCACCGACAGAAGTTTCAAATCGAGCCCATCGAGCACCAGCGGTGTCTGCGGATCCACATCAGCGCTACGCTGCACCCTCAACGAACTGCTCACCTGGGTGGCTTGAGGGTCAAGGCGAAATTCAAGCCCGGTTTCGGGGATTTGATACGCAGGCGCCGTGTAGTCCTTGCGCTGAATAGCGACCGTGTCTGCAGTTCTCATTTTGGGCTCATCCGATGGGTGAATTTGAGACCCATGGCCCACCCTGAACACCAGCGATTTCAGAGCGGTTGGGTTTGATCCGACAGACTAGGATACACCGCTTAGGAGAGACCGCGTTTGCAACGATTTACCAAATTCCGCGTCACCTGTCTGTTGCTGGCATTGGTCGGGTTCTCACTCACAACAGCCCACCAATGGGTGTTTACTCGCAATTGGAACCAGACGCTGGAAGTCACGGTGTTTCCGATTAATGCCGACGCACAACCGGCAACGGCACGATACATTGACCGGCTCTCAGACGATTCGTTGCAGATAATCAACCAGTGGGGCGAGCGCGAGGCATCTCGACACAATCTTGCGCTGTCTAAGCCATTGAACGTTAAGTTGGGTCAGCAGATCAATAGCACACCGCCGCCATTTCCTGAAGAGGCCTCACCCCTTAGGGTGGTGCTGTGGGGGCTGAAGTTTCGCTGGTGGGCGTATCGAAACACCCCCGACGATGGGGGTGATCTCACTCGTGTGCGACTGTTTGTCATGTATTATGAAGGCAGCGATGGACGTCCATTAGCCCACTCTCTGGGTATGCAGAAAGGATTGATGGGCCTTGTGCATGCATTCGCGGACCCACAACAAACGCAGCAGAACAATGTCATCATCGCACACGAAATTTTGCATACAGTCGGCGCTAGTGATAAATACTCAGCCAGCGGCAACCCGCACTTTCCAGTGGGTTACTCAAACCCTAATCGCACGCCCTTGTACCCTCAAAGAAACGCGGAAATAATGGCAGGACGCATTCCCACCTCCGAACAAAGCTCATACATGGCTGAATCTCTTCGAAGTGTTGTGGTCAACAAATTCACCGCTGACGAAATAAACTGGTTACAGCTGGATAAGGAAACCAAATCCAGCCAGCAAGTTGCACAGCATTAAGCGCTACACTGAAACCGACTCCCGAGCTGACAGACCGACTATTCAATGAGCTGGCTTTTCAATTGGATCAGTGCGAACGCAACACTTTTTGCTTGGGTGAGCACTGCTTCATTTTTTTTATTGTGCCTCACTGTGTTTACCACACCTTGGCTGGTCGCTCAGCTTCCGCAAGACTATTTTCTCAGCAAAGCAGCCTCGAGTCTGACGACAAACAAGCCAGCGGGCGAATTCACGGCGGTATCGCTGTGTCGCGGAATCATAAAGTTCGCTCGCAACGTGCTCGGAGTGAGCATTATCGGTCTTGGGCTGATACTGATGCTCACACCGGGTCCAGGCCTTGTTACCCTCGTTCTGGGGTTTAGTTTGTGCGAATTTTCCTGCAAACAACGCCTTCTGGGCCAGTGGATCAACCACCCCACAGTGTTTTTGGCTCTAAACTGGATGCGGCTTCGTCACGGCAAACCCGCCTTCCTACCGATTCCTCAAACACCGGAACCACCCGCATAAAATGCTCGGTCCGCCCCTATGCGGCTCCGCTTAGCGGCGTCGACGCGCCTGTGACACCCCATTGATCACACAGCTGCACTACACTCTAAAAAATGTCGCCGGTATAACAACCCAGTTCACCCATGCGCCTACGAGCACCTGATTCTGCCCTCGAAACCCCGTCCGCGCCCGCCTCCGGATCGCTCGCTGCAGTGTTGTTGTGCGCGACTTGCGCGGTGTTCCACTCATTGCCGACTCACGCTCAAGACGGTGCGGTGAAAAAGCCGCAAGACATCGCCAGTGTTGAAGCCCAGATTCAAAACACCGCTGCCCGGCTCAAAGCGCTTGATGAGCAATTGGCCATCAACCGATCGCGGAAGGCATCACTGGAATCAACGGTCGAGGCAGTTACCGGGAAAGTCAGTGAGCGACAAAACCGATTGCAGCAGCTGGGCAATGAAATTGATCGTTACAACGCAACTCTTGCCTCGCTGGAAGCACAAGTGGAAAGTGAACGAGCGCAATTGGGCGAACGAAAACAGACGCTTGCAGACTCAATTCGCCGACAACAAAACATCAGCAGCAGCACCGGTCTCAGAATGGTATTGCAACACGAAAATCCGTCGACCGTCAGTCGCTTGGGCGTCTACGCCGATTTTCTTGTTCGAGCACAAAATCAACAGATTCGAGATCAGTTGGCGATCATCGAAAAAGTAGAGCAGGCTCATGCAACCGCGCTGAAAGATCGCAACTGGCTCAATCACATTGAACGCAAGGCCTCGTCCCAGCATCAGGCTCTGGTGCAACAACGTCAGCAAGTGAGCAGCGAAATCACCACGGTAGAGGCCGATATCCGATCCACTACCAAAACCGTGGCTGAATTAAAGGCTGACACCGCTCGTTTACAATCACTGATGGAAGAACTCAAGGCACTGCAAGTGGCAGATTCTGGCTATTTTTTATCCGGTCGCGGTACTTATGAATTTCCTGTCGAAGGAGTTATTAAGGCTCGATTCGACGATGTGAAGTCGGTTGGAAAGATCCGTTGGCAGGGGCTCTTCATAGCCGCTAGCGAGGGTTCTGCCGTCCGGGCGGTCGCTGACGGCGAAATCGTGTATAGCGCATGGCTGCAGGGTTTTGGGCTGCTGGTGATTATCGACCATGGCGACAGTTTCATGACGCTGTACGGTGGCAATCGCGACACTTTGGTGAACGTCGGTGACTGGGTTGACGCTGGCAGACCGGTTGCAACTGTAGGCAGTTCCGGCGGTCACAACTCACCGGGGCTCTATTTTGAGATTCGGCACGAAGCCAAGCCCGTCGATCCTGAACAATGGGTGAAATCTGGCACCGGCTCGACAACCGCTCGTAAATAGCTTGGCTGATTAAAAAACACGGTAAACTGATCGAAAAGCGTGAAGCGAGTCCGATTCTTGCGAGGCCGACGCATACCACTTACCCATATCGGGCGAACGGATAGCGCCTGACGCGAGAGACGCCGCTAATTCTGTAGACAAAATTCGCATTTGGAGTTTCGTAATTATGACAACGATTCGTACCGCCTCCATGGTAGTTGCAGGTGCTGTTCTCGGCGCCTCATTGACCATTGGCCAAAGCGTGCTTGCCACGAAGGATGCAGGTTCAGATTCTCTGCCACTAGAGCAAATGCGCACATTCACTGACGTCATCACTCGAATCAAGAATGATTACGTCGAAGAGGTATCCGACGATGAGTTGTTCGAGAACGCGATTCGCGGGATGCTTAATGGACTCGACCCACACTCCTCCTATCTTAATCCTGAGGAATTCCGAGAGCTGCGAATTGGCACTACCGGCGAATTTGGTGGGCTCGGCATAGAAGTCGGGCTGGAAGACGGCTTTGTGCGTGTGGTCTCACCAATCGATGACACACCCGCCGAACGCGCTGGTATGTTGGCTGGCGACTTAATTATTCGCCTTGATGACACGCCTGTGAAGGGGCTGTCATTAAATGATGCAGTGAAACTGATGCGCGGTAAACCCGGTAGCATAATCAGCCTAACGGTTATCCGCGAAGGTGAGGACCAGCCACTGAGCATCGACATAGAACGGGCGATCATCAAAGTAAATAGTGTTCGCAGCCGCATGCTCGATGACGATTTTGGTTACCTTCGAATTTCAAACTTTCAAACCAAAACCACCGCAGACATGCTCAAAGCGATAAAGAAACTCAAGAGCGATAACGACGGCTTGAGTGGTTTGGTGCTTGATCTGCGCAATAACCCGGGCGGTGTACTCTCCGGTGCAGTCGGGGTATCCGATGCATTTCTCGAAGACGGCATGATTGTCTATACCGACGGTCGTGAGACTGATTCCCAGCTTCGTTACGATGCCACCTCGGGCGACATACTCGATGGCGTACCTCTGGTCGTTTTGGTTAACGGTGGCTCAGCTTCAGCGTCTGAAATCGTGGCAGGAGCCATGCAAGATCATGAACGAGCTATCATCATGGGCACCAAGACTTTTGGAAAAGGGTCTGTCCAGACCATTCAGGACTTACCCGCGGGTGGGGCTGTCAAACTTACCACCAGCCGGTACTACACGCCCAACGGCCGATCGATTCAGGCTCTGGGTATTGAACCCGACATTTACACACAACCAGGCACTTGGACTCGTGCTGAAGTCAACGGCGTTACTCCCTTAAGCGAAAGTAGCTTGAGCGGGCACCTCACTGGTGACGATGAAGAAGCCGATGCAACTGGCAGTGCAGACGGAGAAGACGGCGACGTGGAGCCTGATCTTGCGTCTGATGATTACCAGTTGTTTGAAGCTCTCAACTTGCTGAAAGGCCTGTCAATATTGAGTCAGCGTAGCCAATAAACAATAGGTAATTAAAACCGGCATGGCGGCATGCTGTAGAATACCGGCGCTCTTTTTAGAGCGCCTTTTTTTGGGTATAAAGATATTTCCTGATAAAGTCAGACACTCATTATTAACCTGGATCCAAGCATGGGCTGTCAGTACTACTCGCCTTGCCAGAACGGCGCTAGTAATTTTACGGTCGCTATTCCTAAATTGACGTTCGGACGGGGTTGCTTGTCAGAGGTTGGCCAGCGGCTGGCTCACCAGGGAATAAAACGAGTCGCAGTATTCACTGATCAGCATTTGCTGGCCAGCTCCATCATGGATATTGTCAATACATCGCTTGAAAAACAGCGTATTGATTTCAGCGTGTTCCATGATGTGCGAATCGAACCCTGCGATCAAGGCGTGACCGAGGCTGCTGCCTTTTTTAAAAATGGGCAATTTGACGCTGCCGTGTCTGTGGGGGGAGGCTCTGTGATCGACACGTGCAAGGCCGCCCTCGCGGTAGCAACGCACAATATGTCAGTCACCGATTTCTTCGCCGCTCCGATTGGTACGGGTAAAGCTGTTCCCGGGCCAGTGCCGTATCACTTGGCCTGCCCGACAACCTCAGGCACCGGCAGTGAGAGCACCTCGATATCGGTGCTACGTATCAACGCCTTGAATACCAAATTTGTTTTTGCCAGCGGTTGGCTGTTGCCCGATGCCGCATTGGTGGACCCCGCAAACTGCGATAGCCTGCCGGCCAATGTAGTTGCCTCCACCGGTTTTGATTTGCTCTGCCATGCTCTCGAGTGCTACACCGCAAAAGCGCATACGCAATGGGGGCAAGTGGACAATCCAAACGCCAGGCAATTGATTCAGGGCGCCAACCCGTTCAGCGATTTGTTTGCGCCA
>CALFBL010000353.1 GCA_937951695.1 uncultured Granulosicoccaceae bacterium
GGATTGGCCCAAATTCAGCGTTTCAGTGCCCTCTGTGACCGCGTAATCCTGCCAACCACTAACGTTGAGGACCCAATCGCCTACTTCAAACTTGGCGTTATCCGAGGACACCACTTCAGCGACGACCTGTCCGGTCATGACGTCGCCGATTTTTACCGGTTCAGCGTAGGATTTTGCATCGTTCATTCGACCCCGCATGTAGGGGTCCAGCGATAGGTAGCGGGTTTGTAATAGCAGCTGTCCAGGCCCCGCGGATGGTACCTCGCGGATCTCCACACGCAGCGTGCTGTCATCGGGTAGACCGTTTGGGCGCTGTGCGAGCACGACCTGACGGTTCTTATCGCGGGTTTGGGGCATACGTTTTTCTTGTCGGCGACGTGGCAGGAGCCACTCATCATAGTATACGGTCTCAGACGCCGCCGTTGACGTTAGGCCGCCCCTTGGCCTGTGTCAGTCGACCCAGCCGCAATCACTGCCCAGCACAGCAATACGACAATTGTCGCTAGGTTGATTGCGAAAACATGAATCAGCTCTCCTTCTTCAATGGTCTGTCTGTGGGATCTCCCAGATCTCCTTCATTACGACCGTAACGATCTTCGAGCCGAACAATATCGTCTTCGCCCAGGTAACTTCCAGACTGGACTTCAATCAACTCTAGCGGGATCACGCCAGGGTTCTCCAAACGGTGCGTGGCACCGAGCGGAATATATGTACTTTCGTTTTCCGACAGCAAAATTTTTGTATCCCCGTTGGTGACCAATGCGGTTCCCGTCACCACGGTCCAATGCTCGGCGCGATGGTGATGCATTTGTAACGATAACTGTTCACCCGGTTTCACCACGATTCGTTTCACCTGGTAACGCTGCCCGGCATCGATGCCTTCATAGTTGCCCCAGGGCCGGAAAACTTGTCGATGTACTTTCGTCTCTTTACGTCCTTCAGCGTCCAGACTGTTAACCACGCTCTTGATATCCTGGGAGCGGGATTTCTGCGCCACCAACAGCGTATCGCCTGAGTCGACAACAATCAGGTCATCACAACCCAACACACACACCAATCGCCCGCTGTCCGCAAAGACAATATTTGAACGACTTTCAAAACAGCGTGTATCCCCGCGAGTCACGTTGCTCTGCGAGTCTTTTTCGCTGGACTCCCAGACACCCGCCCAGGTTCCTAGGTCCGACCACTCGCACGATAAGGGCACCAGCGCAACATGCGCTGAGCGTTCCATTACAGCCACATCCACCGACTCACTCGGGCAGGATGAAAACTGCACAGGATCCAGCCGCCGAAACACGCCATCCAGTGCCGCTTTCTCCAACGACGCTAAACACTGGGAGTGAATCATCGGTTCAAACGATTCCAGTTCTGTCAGAAACGAGGATGCTCGCATTAAGAAGATGCCCGCATTCCAGAAATAATCTCCGCTACTCACATACTGCTGCGCGGTCTCCAGATCGGGTTTTTCGACGAACTGTTCCACCACATGCGCTTTTTTGGCACTGGCTTTGATGTACCCGTATCCAGCGTTGGGTTCGGTTGGTGTTACCCCAAAAGTCACCAACTTACCGTCCAGCGCCAGAGGGATGGCTTTCTCGATTGAGCGTTTAAAGCCCTCCACATCCGGAATCAAGTGATCACTGGGACAAACCAACATGAGTGCCTCCGGTGACTGCTGGGTGATTTCCCAGGCAGCCACGGCGATAGCTGCAGCGGTGTTTCTGGCTTCCGGTTCAAGAAACAGCGCTTTGGCCTCGATGTCAGCCAGGCGCAACTCTTCAGCAACCAAAAAACGGTAATCCTCATTGGTTACCACCACCGGAGCCAAAGGCGAGATCGCAGCCAGCCGTTGTACCGTCTTCTGAAACAGAGACTCATCATCAATCAAGGGTGCAAATTGCTTGGGACGTGTGGCCCGCGACATCGGCCACAGCCGCGTGCCCGATCCACCCGATAGCACCACTGGGACGATCTCGACAGCCGGGTTTTCGGGCAGTTCATCTGATTTTTTCATAGCGGCAAGATTATCATCTTATCGGTGGTTGCAAGATGCCGCAAAGCAAACAGGTTTGCCCGCGGATGTCGTCTATCAATGCTGAAAAATAGCAACATGCGTACCTTGACAACGGTCCATGACAATAGCCCTGTCCCTTAGTGCAGCCTGATGACACCCTGCCTATTTCCTGCAGCGATTGCTACCATTGCAGACTCTAGAGCGGTCAAGGTAGCCACTCGCCGCACCACATCCTGCAGCTTCGGAATTTAGCCAGCCATGTCATTTCGTCCTATCACATCCACCAGCGCAGCTCAGCCCACTGTGGAAGGCGCCGGTGTCAAACTGCACCGCGCATTCGGCTTTAACGAACCTGAAAAGTTTGACCCCTTCTTACTTTTCGATGATTTCAGAAACGATCATCCTGAGGATTATCGACAGGGTTTTCCGTGGCACCCTCACCGCGGTATCGAAACAATCACCTACGTGCTGAGTGGAACCGTTGAACACGGCGACAGTTTGGGTAATACCGGCGCTCTAGCGGACGGCGACTTACAGTGGATGACAGCCGGTTCGGGCATCCTTCACCAGGAAATGCCCAAAGGCAATGCAGCTGGTCACATGCACGGGTTTCAGCTGTGGAGCAATTTACCGGGGTCAATGAAGATGATCAAACCTCGTTACCAGGACATCGAAGGCAAGAATTTACCGCTTCTCGAAGAAGACGATGGCACAAAAATTAAAATCATCATCGGTGATTACTTGGGCAAGGCAAGCCCCGTTGACGGCATAGCAGCCAATCCGCAATACCTGGACATCACGGTTCCGCCCAAAGTCACAAAAGCGCTCAAAATAGACACCTATCGTCGCGCATTTGCGTACGTCTTTGAGGGGGCTTGCCAGTTTGACGCAGCCTCAACCCCCGTCGGCGTTCTGGTCGAAAAAAGTATTGACGGTGATGAGCTGCTTCTGGCCGATCTCAGCGGCAACCGAACATTGATTCAATTTGGCACTGGGGATGAAATTGTTGTGCGAGCAGGACCGATCGGGGTGCGATTTCTGCTGGTATCTGGAACTCCCATTCAAGAGCCTATCGCCTGGCATGGACCTATCGTGATGAACACCGCAGCAGAAATTCGCCAAGCAATGGATGACTTACACAACCGGCGTTTTATCAAGGCGCATCCATGAGAGCTATCAAATTTTTACAGTACTGCTCAATTTGGCAGTGATGTCGAACAAAGTCGGTTCGCTGTTGTTGCTGATGCTCGTCATCCGAGCCCATTAACTCAGCCAAAGCAAGCAGAGTTCCAGGCACATCGCCTAACGGCACGGTGCGGCCAAACCGGCTCGCCAGATCATCCACACCCGTGCAGCCTTCATAGGCGACAAACGGTAACCCTGCTTCCAAGGCCTCCAGTACAACCGTTGGATACGGATCTTCCCTAGAACTGAGCAGCAACGCATCCGCAGCAGAGAAATGATCGGTGTTACCGGCAATGAATCCCGGAGTATGCACGCGCCGTCGGAACTCGGTGTGGTGTGATAGCTCGTTGAGCAACGCTTGCATATCGCTGTGCAACTTTCCAATCCAAGCAAAATGCCAATCAGAATGATTTTGAATCGCCTGGTGTGCGGTCTGCAAAAACAGATCAAAGCCTTTTCTGGTATCCGCATACCCGACATTGATGATTAACTTATGCGGCTCGTCGATACCCAACGTTTGCCGCAGTCGGTATCGCGCCACCGAGTTTCTCTCCACGTGTTGATACGAGCCTTGGGCATAGATGTGAGCTTGCCCTCGGATCTTGTGTCCAAACGATTCAAACCCTGCTTTCACCAACTCAGCCGGGAATACGATGTGCTTAGACAAATCAGCGATGAGCTCGACGTGCTGCTGTAATGCGTATGACTTAATTAAAGTCGGCAATTCATGAACCAGGGTGATCGCACATACACCAGTGCGCTTGAGTTCGGGCAATTGATCAGCGGCTACACTCGTATTGATCAGCACTGCTCTGTAATCAGTCAGTGCAGTGCCTAGCACATCCAGATGCTCACTTAGCGCATTGGTTTCATGCTTTATCGAAGGCTGCCTGAAAGGCCACTTGGAAGAGCCATTTGAGGGCGCACTCGATGCACGCGAGAATTGGTGCGGAAACTTCTCACCTAGAACCGTTGTTCGGGCGTAGCGCCGATAGTCGCGAATCAGATCTCCACCTTCGAGCAACACAACATGTACCGTGAGATGAAACGTATTGACCAGAGTTTTTGCCAAATTCAACAACAGCAACTGAGCACCGTGCCGATGTGCATCGTGGCCGAGCAACAGCATGGGGGCCTGAGCCGGGTTCGATCGAACCCCATACGCTGCCCGCCGTGTTGCGTTTAACATCGCGTGACCGTAATAAATATCAGGTTCCAGATACGCCCCTTCTGCCCACTCGTTCCAAGCGTTTATAAACACCAACGGTTCACCGTGAAAGGGTTCGCGTTTCGCGTGTGCAATCGCACCGGATAACCACTGCTCATACAACGCAGGGGTGGCACCGTGCCAACTCGTACCGCGAGCTTCCCGGCGGGCATCGTTATCCCACGACGGCGATACTGATTTGATTTCGGTAAACTCCGGTATCGGTAAGCTCAAGGATTGCTCGACGACAGCGCGATAGTCCCGTACTAGGCCGGTAAAATCCTTGTCGAGCAGTTTCACCGACGAGCGAAGGTTGCCTAAGCCCTTGCAGATTTTATGTGGCGGAAATTCAACCGCCCCATCCAGACCATGAATGGTGGGGTCGATCTCATTGAAACTTTGCGCCATCAACAACCAAGGACATACGCCCAG
>CALFBL010000354.1 GCA_937951695.1 uncultured Granulosicoccaceae bacterium
GACCCAGCTTGATCTGTTTGCTTTTATCAGCCTGGCTGGCGGTCAGTCGATCGCCCGTATGGAATCGGTAACCTGGTAATAAAATCGTTTGCGTGACCTTGCCGCTGATGCGGCATGCGATGATTAGGGCTCCGTCGATGACCCCTTCATCAGCGTCGCTGCGAGTGAGCTCAACGGGCACCATGCCGTTGGACAGGTATTCAACGCCGATGTGTATGAGGTCATCGTCTGCTGAGAGAACCCATCTAACCATCCCCAGGACGGTGTGGTTGTCATCGTCGTGTATGGCGACCAGTTCGCCCACTTGCGCACTGCCAATGGCCGGGTTTACCGATCTGAAGCCCGAGCCTTGGGTCGATGTGTTGACACGAACCCACTCGGTGTTTGCCCGATCGTGAAATGTTTCGGTGGAGCGATCTTTCGGATTCGACTCCTCGCTCATTTCGTGATTCGGGTCGGCGGGCTGTTTTTGCTCGAGGTCGAGCAGCAACTGATTGGCGATTTGCTGATGTCCGAAAGAGAGCTTGGCTGTTGTGTAGTTGATGCTGCGAGCACTGCGTCTTTTGCGGTGCCCTGACAACGTCTGACTGAGCCGGATCAGGGTCTGACGTTCGAGCGTATCCGAGCCCAGTGTCATCGATGCAGTGGTACGCGTTCGTGCCAGTCGTGTGTCTATGGCCGTTTGCAGTGCTGCGAAGTTAACCCAGCGCAGCGTATCGTTTTGAAAATCCCCGAGATAGCTCGCAGCTTGCACGGGCGCGTGCGGCTCAGCGAGGTTGATCACGCACTGCGAATGTCGCCAGGTTTTCTCTGTTGGGCTTTGAGTTAAGCGCACGGTATCGTGGTAATTGGCCAGAAATGACAGGCTCAGATTCAGTTGACGCACTCGAATCTGGCGCAAATCGATGACGTTCAGAATTAGGATTCCGGCGTAGGCGTCGAGCAGGTTAGCGGTAATGTTGCTGGTTGCGCCTCGCTGTGGCGAGCCTTCGGGTAACAGGCCGTTGGCTTCTGCCAGAGCGTACACCTGGTTGGCGTCGCGCATGCAACTGTTTGGCACACGACGGTATTGTTGTACCGCTACTTTTGCCTGTTGGAACAACGCGGCCATCGCCGCGGCGGTGTCGCCGAGTTCGGGCCGAGCGGTATCGGACAGCAGGATTTTCCAGCTATTGGCCTCCTCTCGCAACAGTTCGTCGAGCGTAGTGGATGCGTGCCGGAAAGGCGCTGCCATCGGTAGAGGCTGGGGTGATACGCTCTCGCTGAGCAATTGGGTGAGTTCGCTGAGCATCGGGCGGAATTCGTTCAACACGATGCGGCGCTGTATTGGGTCGCTGGTCAGGCGATTGCTGTGTCTTAGCCCGCGCAGTAACTCGGCTGCGTCCTCGGGCTCATTGACCGGAGACAAGCGGTCCAGCCAATTGCGCACAGCGTCTCGTTCCTGAGGGAAGCTGTTGATATCGGGTGCGGTTTGTGGTGGTAGGGCTAAGAGCATGATCGGTGGATTGAGCCGGACAGGAACGAGGCTATCACAGACACCTCACACCAGGCTCATAAGCGAGCCGGTACACTAAAGCGTCAATGATCGCAGGAGAGTGTAGTGGATCAATATCGGGGCACCACCATTTGCTCAGTTCGGGTAGGCAACATGGTCGTGATGGGCGGCGATGGGCAGGTGAGTCTGGGCAATGTGGTGATGAAGGGCAATGCGCGAAAAGTGCGCCGGTTGTATCGCGACCAGATCATCGCAGGTTTCGCCGGCGGTACCGCCGATGCCTTTACGCTGTTCGAACGATTTGAATCCAAACTCGAGGCTCACGGTGGCCAGTTGACTCGGGCAGCGGTGGAGCTTGCCAAGGACTGGCGCACCGACCGAATGCTGCGCCGACTGGAAGCCTTGTTGGCAGTGGCCGACAAGGATACTTCGCTGTTGATTACGGGTAATGGCGATGTGATTGAGCCCGAGCGTGGCCTGATCGCCATGGGCTCAGGTGGTGACTACGCCAAGGCGGCCGCTATGGCGTTGATGGACCACACTGAGCTGGACGCTGAAGCCATCGTGCGTTACAGCCTTGAAACCGCCGCTGGTATCTGTATCTATACCAACAACAATTTATCGATCGAAACGTTAAGTAGCGACTGACTATGTCACAGATGACCCCCAGAGAAATCGTCCAAGAACTCGATAAACACATTATCGGGCAGAACGCAGCCAAGCGTGCTGTGGCTATCGCTTTACGCAACCGCTGGCGTCGCCAGCAACTCGACGACAATTTGCGCGATGAAGTGACGCCCAAAAATATACTAATGATCGGTCCTACTGGAGTCGGTAAAACCGAAATTGCCCGGCGTCTAGCGCGCCTGGCCCATGCACCGTTTATTAAAGTGGAGGCCACGAAATTTACCGAAGTCGGATACGTTGGGCGCGATGTCGAGTCGATCGTTCGCGATTTGGCCGATGTCTCGTTAAAAGAGACCCGCGAAACTGAAAAACTGCGGGTGCGCAACCGCGCTGAAGATGCGGCCGAAGACCGAATTCTGGATGCGCTGTTGCCTCGACCTACGGGTGCGAGCGGCGTGGTGGAAACTGAAGAGAGTTCAACGCGACAGAAGTTTCGAAAAAAACTGCGCGAAGGAGATTTGGACGACACCGAAATCGACATCGAAATATCGGCGCAAGCTAATGGGGTGGAGCTGATGACGCCTCCGGGCATGGAGGAGATGTCTGCGCAGCTGCAAGGGTTGTTTCAGAATTTGGGTAGCGATCGCACGCAGAATAAAAAGATGCGTGTGGCTGATGCCATGAAGGTGTTGGTTGACGAAGAAGCGATGAAGCTGGTGAACGAGGATGAGCTGAAAGAGACCGCGCTGAACAATGTGGAGCAAAACGGTATTGTCTTTCTGGATGAGATCGACAAGGTCGCCCGTGGCAACGATCGGGGCCAGGGAGGGGAGGTCTCACGTGAGGGTGTGCAGCGCGATCTGCTGCCGCTGGTCGAGGGCTGTACCGTCTCAACCCGGTTTGGGATGGTAAAGACCGATCATATTCTGTTTATCGCCTGTGGCGCTTTCCACGTATCTAAGCCCTCGGATCTCATTCCAGAATTACAGGGTCGGCTGCCTATACGCGTGGAATTGCAGGCGCTGGTCGCTAAGGATTTTGTACGTATTCTAAAAGAACCCAATGCCTCACTTACCGCTCAGTCCAGTGCCCTTCTGGCCACTGAAAATGTCACGGTAAGCTTTACTGACGAGGGTCTGGAGCGCATTGCCGATGTGGCGTTTCAAGTGAACGAGACCACAGAAAATATCGGTGCACGACGCCTTCACACCGTCATGGAGCGCTTATTGGAGACAGCCTCGTTCGAGGCTGCGGACAACAGCGGTGGGGTGATTACGGTAGATGCAGAGTATGTGAACAGCAATCTCGGCGATCTCGTACAAGATGTTGACCTTAGCCGGTATATCCTCTGATGCCAAGACCTACAGAAATTAAACTGCACCAGAAAAGTCGGGTTTTGGAGTTAACGTTCGATGATGATTTTCATTGTAATCTCACCTGTGAGTATCTGCGTGTGATGTCACCGTCGGCTGAGGTACAGGGTCACGGTCCTGGGCAGGAAGTGCTGCAAGTCGGTAAAGAGGATGTGGGTATTACAGAGATTACCCCGTCGGGGAACTATGGCATAAAGATCCATTTTGATGATACGCACAACACGGGCATCTTCACTTGGGACTACCTCTATCAGCTGGGTACCAACTACGCCGAGAACTGGCAGGGGTATCTGGACAAATTGAACGCCGCCGGGGTTACGCGTAATGTAGAACCTGTCAATGCTAAGCGGGAATAAATCGATGACTGAACAAAGCACCACACACTTTGGCTACAAAACCGTGGACGCCGATGAAAAAGTCGGAATGGTTGCGGGGGTGTTTGATTCGGTAGCCGCCAAGTACGATGTCATGAACGATCTGATGTCGTTTGGCGTGCATCGAATTTGGAAGCAGCTTACGATCGATCAGAGCGGGGTGCGTCCAGGCCAACACGTGCTGGATCTGGCGGGCGGTACCGGCGACCTGGCCATCAAATTATCCAGGCGAGTCGGGCCAACCGGTTCAGTTGTCTTATCTGACATTAATGCTTCCATGTTATCAGTAGGCCGTGATCGGCTGATGAACAAAGGCATCGTTGGCAACGTCAGCTACTCGCAAGCAAATGCCGAGTGTTTACCGTTTGCTGATAATTCGTTTCATTGCGTCACCATGGCATTTGGGTTGCGCAACGTGACCGACAAAGACAAGGCACTGGCCTCGATATTCCGCGTGCTAAAACCGGGCGGACGTTTGCTGGTGTTGGAGTTCTCAAAACCTGTGCTACCGCTGCTTAGTAAAGCGTACGACGCGTATTCGTTTACCGCTCTTCCTTTGATGGGGAAGCTGGTTGCAGGGGATGCTGACAGTTACCGGTATTTGGCCGAGTCCATTCGCATGCACCCGGATCAGCAAGCACTGAAAACCATGATGAATGCCGTGGGTTTTGAAAACACCAGCTATCAAAATTTTACCGGTGGCGTAGTGGCCTTACACAAAGGATTCAAACTCTAATTCATGGCTTTTCCTGCCCATCTATTGTTGCCGCTGCTGTTACCGGCCGAGCGATTGATTAATGTTGCGCTGGATGTGGATGAGCTCAGTCGCGCACGTTTGGGTGAGTTAAACGATAAGGTTATTGTGATTCACGAGACCCGATTTGATGCCTATATCGGTGTGTCGGTGGTGGCTAATAAAATTCAGTTGTTAAACCAGTTCGACGGCTACGCAGACGTCACCTTAACGGGGGACTACCAGTCCTTACTCGAATTGGTGCAATTCCCGGACGCCCTGTATGGTTCGAGTATTCGCATTGAAGGGGAACTGGGCCTAGCCGAAAAATTGAAAACCATCATCCGCCAGCTGGACGTGGATATTGAATCCATGCTTGCACCGATCACCGGTGGCACCGCCGCGCATCAAGCCGCTCGCTTGGTGCAGTCGGTATCCTCCTGGTTCGCTCGTGTTCAGGACAGTGTTGAAACCAATACTAAAGACTATCTGCAAGAGGAGTCCAATATATTGGTGCCGGAAACCTTGGCAAAAGAGTTCACGGCGTCTGTGACTGAAGTCAGAGAGGGTGTTGATCGTGCGGAAGCCCGGCTTCGATGGCTGGAACAACGATTCGCCAAAGCGCGCGGCAATCATGACATCCGCAGTGTGAGCAAGTCTGATGATTAACAGCTTCGCCCGCGTGATGCGCATCGAGCGTGTGTTTGTTAAGTACGGCCTGGACGATTTGTTTCTTCGTGGTACCAGAGCCGATGCCTTACGCTATCTGTTCTTCGTATCCCCCACGCGGTGGCTGAGTAAAGAGCGGCGCAACCGTCCCCGCGGTGAGCGTCTGCGACTGGCATTGGAAGAGCTTGGACCGGTGTTCGTCAAGCTGGGGCAAGTGCTCTCGACACGGCGTGATCTATTGCCTGATGATATCTATCAGGAGCTTGCAATTTTGCAAGATAACGTGAAACCCTTCGACGGCAATGAGGCGCGGGCAGTTATCGAAACTGCATTGGGTGACACCACGGACAATTTGTTCGAGACCTTTGACGTTGAACCGATGGCGTCGGCATCCATTGCGCAGGTGCATGCTGCTACTTTAAAGAGCGGTGAATCGGTGGTGGTGAAGGTGCTTCGTCCGGGCATTGACGAAATCATCGATCGCGACGTCGGGTTGATGTACACAATGGCAGGGTTCGCTGAACGAATTCTGGAAGACGGCAAACGCTTGAGACCAAAAGAGGTGGTCAGTGAATACGACAGGACCATCCACGATGAATTGGATTTGGTGCGTGAAGGCACCAACGCAACCGTATTAAAAAATAACTTCTTGGATTTCGATACCTTGTACATCCCCACGGTTCATTGGGAGTACACCCGCTCAAACGTGATAACGCTAGAGCGTATCGAAGGTATTTCCATACGCAATGTCGAGGCAATGCATGCCATCGGTATGGATATGCGCAAATTGGCAGAACACGCGGTCGAGATTTTTTACACCCAAGTATTCCACCACAATTTCTTTCACGCTGACATGCATCCGGGCAACATCTTTGTGTCGCGCGAAAATCCGAACCATCCACGGTTCATCGCGGTCGACTTCGGTATTGTAGGCTCACTCACTGAGGAAGATCAACGTTATTTGGGTGAGAATATGCTGGCATTTTTCAACCGTGATTATCGCCGGGTAGCACAGCTGCATGTGGATTCAGGTTGGGTGCCAGCCGATACCCGAGTCAGTGAATTTGAATCAGCCATACGCGCTGTGTGTGAACCGATATTTGATAAACCCCTGCACGAGATTTCATTCGGGCAAGTCTTGATGCAGTTGTTTCAAACCGCTCGGCGATTCGAAATGGAAGTGCAACCGCAACTTGTGTTGTTGCAAAAAACGCTGCTCAATATCGAAGGTCTAGGGCGTCAGCTGTACCCTGATCTGGATCTTTGGGCGACCGGTAAGCCGTTTCTGACCGACTGGATGCTGAAGCGTAATGATCCCAAACTGATCGGGAAAAAACTGCTGACTTCGGTGCCCGAAGCGCTCAAATTACTTCCGGACATGCCAAGGCTGGTACACGGTTTTCTCGCAGAGCAAGGCAAGGCTGGTCAAAAGCGGCGAGCTGAAGGGGTGCTCGCGGCGGCCAAACAGCAAAAAGCCACTCGCCAATCGATCGTCGGCGGCAGTGTCATCGTAGCGTCGGCCGCTTTGAGTGCAGGGGTCATGACCGCCTCTGGCTCATCTGGTGTGCCCCTGCTAGGTATTGCAGGGCTTTTGTTGGGTGGGTTGCTGTCGGTGTCGGCGTTGTGGCAATAAGTTTGCATTGTTGAGACTACCTTTGAGTTACCGAATGGTTTTTACCATGCAACAAAAAATGTCCGAGCCGCTCTGGGATGAAGGCTTCTCTTCATTTCTGAATGGGGAGTACGATAAGCGTCAGGAACCACTAACCATGGATGATCTAACAGGTTTTGCCGTGGAGAATGCTGTGCGGATAGGCGACATCTTGGAAACCCTGTTTTTGATGAGCATTTACGGCGAGTGGAAGTACACAGACGCTGAAGGCACGGAGCAGGAGCTTGATGAAGATGCACTGAACGAGCTCTACGCCAAGGGTCGGTTGACCGAGAACGATCTGGCCGTGTTTGACGGGATCTGGCAGCCAGTCTGATACAAGTGGCGTTAGTTCCCACTGGTGTCCAACACTGGCAGGATAATCAGTCAGTGGTACCATGGGGCATGGATGTCTCAGACCTCATAAACCCCCTCAACGAGTCTCAACGCGAGGCCGTTACTGCCGGGCTCAATCCGGTCCTGGTTCAAGCTGGTGCGGGAAGCGGAAAAACCCGCGTCCTCACCCACCGCATTGCCTGGTTGAACCGGGTAGAAAATGTCTCTCCCGTTGCCATATTGGCGGTTACTTTCACGAATAAGGCCGCCCGTGAAATGCGCCAGCGTGTGGAAGAAATTTTGGGTCAGTCGTTGGGCGGGATGTGGATCGGTACCTTCCACGGCATCGCTCATCGCTTCTTGCGCAGCCACTGGCTAGAGGCCAAACTGCCGCAAGCGTTTCAGATTCTCGACAGCGACGATCAGCTGCGTCTGGTGAAGCGAACCATCCGTGGGCTGGAAATGGATGAAACCCAATACCCTCCGCGTCAGGTTCAGTGGTTTATAAACGGGCACAAAGACGAGGGTCGTCGTCCTGAACACATCGACGATCAGGGGGACATGATCACCCAGCATTATGTACGTGCTTATGCCGCTTATCAGGCTGCCTGTGAACGCGCAGGCGCGATCGACTTTGCCGAGCTGTTGTTACGAGCGCTGGAGACCCTGCGTGATAACCCCGAGTTATTACTGCATTACCGGAAACGTTTGCGTTTTTTACTCATCGACGAGTTCCAGGACACCAACGCCATTCAGTACGCATGGATACGATTATTGGCAGGGGACACAGGAACGGTGTTCGCGGTAGGTGATGATGATCAGTCCATCTACGCTTGGCGAGGGGCGCGCATAGAAAATATCCTGAACTTCAACAAAGACTTTGCCGATGCCCAGCTAATCCGTCTAGAGCAAAACTATCGCTCCACCGGCAACATCCTGACCGCTGCCAATGCGCTGATAGAGAAGAATGAAGGTCGCTTGGGGAAAAACCTCTGGACGGCCGATTCGGATGGAGAGCTGATTACTCTGTACAACGCTTACAACGAAACCGATGAAGCCCGGTTTATCGGTGAGACCATCATCGACTACACCGCCGCCGGCGGAGACCGGCGCGATTGCGCTGTGCTGTACCGGTCTAACGCTCAGTCTCGAGCCATCGAGGAATACTTGATGGCCTCGGGCATCAACTATCGGGTTTACGGGGGTCTTCGATTTTTCGAACGCGCTGAGATAAAAGATGCTCTGGCTTACCTGCGTTTGGTGACTCACACCAACGATGATGTGTCGTTTGAACGCATTGTTAATCAACCACCCAGAGGCATTGGCGATAAAACGGTATCACTGATTCGTAACGAGGCTCGTGGCCAGAATATCACCATGTGGCAAGCGGCCACTGAGTTGGTGTCGGCATCGGGCCTGAGTGGTCGGGCCAATTCAGCGGTGAGTAAATTTTTAAAACTCATCATTCAACTGCAGGCTGATTTGGCAGAACATAGCTTGCCGCAAATGGTAGATGTGCTGGTTGAGGTCAGTGGGTTAATTGATCACTTTAAAAAAGATAAAAGTGAGCGCGGCGAAGCGCGCATTGAAAATCTGCAAGAACTGAGCTCTGCTTCGCGGGCCTTCATGTTTGCTAATGAGGAAGATCCAGACATCGACTTGGTGGATAACTTTATCGCCCACGCGGCGTTGGAAGCTGGTGAAGGTCAGGCAAACGGTGACGATAACGCGGTGCAACTGATGTCGTTGCACTCTGCCAAAGGACTGGAATTTCCAGTGGTGTTCATGGCGGGTATGGAACAAGGATTGTTTCCCCATCAACGCAGTATGGAAGACCCGGAAAAGCTCGAGGAAGAGCGCCGGTTGTGTTACGTCGGTATAACGCGGGCTGAAAAGAAGCTGTATCTGTTGATGGCAGAGCAGCGCCGGATGCACGGCCGCGACCAATACAATCCGCCATCAAAATTCATTACGGAATTACCGGCAAATTTACTGGAAGAGATTCGCCCCAGAATGAACGTCAGTGTTCCAGTTTATGAATCTACCCGATTTCAACCAATGGAGTCGGAAAGTCAATACGGTGGAATTAAGATCGGGCAGATGGTGGAGCACGGTAAGTATGGCGCGGGAATGGTGCTCAGTTTTGAAGGGGGAGGTAAGAACGCGCGAGTGCACGTAAATTTTGAAGATGTTGGCAGTAAGTGCCTGATAATGGCTTACGCCAACTTGACTCCGATGGGGTAATCGCATGACTCTATGATTAACCCATCAGCGCCGGGTTGGGGTAAGCGGTCACTGCTGCACATTGTTCATGTGCAGTAGATCAATCAGTTCTCGATCAACAGCTCTACACGACGATTCTTGGCACGACCTTCACGCGTGTCGTTGCTGTCGATTGGAGAGGTCTCGCCGTAGGCAATCGGGTCCAAACGTTTGGCGTCCACACCACGTTGGTTGAAGAAACTGACAACCGAATCTGCGCGACGCTGTGACAAGGCTTCGTTATAAGCTTCCGAGCCAATGCTGTCGGCGTGAGCCGATACCGTGATTTTAAAGTCATCGCATCGTGTCAGTCGAGTGGCTACCCCTGCCAGTATGGCTGACGAGCGTTCCGATAATTTAGCTGAGTCGGTTTGGAATGTCAGGCCATCGATACTGCCGCTCAGCGCTTCACAATGATCAGGCTCTGGCAAAGCTGCTTGAATAACGGGCTCAGGCTTTTTAACTACAGGCACTGGTGCTTTTACCACCGGGATCGGGTCGCGCTGCTGGCCACGGCCGAAGCGGTAGATCAAGCCCAATTGACCCAATAAAATGTCTTTCTCATAGGAAATCGCTTCAGCGCGAATTCCAAAGCCGGAACGTGTCATGTATTCAGCGCCGCCGCCAAACAAGAAGTGAAAGCCGTTGACTTGTTCAAACGGTACGCCGTTTGTATCGTTATCGAGGTATCCACCGCCGATACGTCCGAATGCGGTTAAGCCGCGGCGTTTCCAGTTGTGGCGATTTTTGCCCAGATAAAATAGTGCACTGGCGGAATATTCTTTATAGTCAATTGAGCCCCCCGGGGAGAAACCTGCGCTACCTAAGTTGGCCGCCTGGAAATCCAACGACAGTTGTCGTGACAAGTCTATACCGGCATTCAACAGGCCAGCATTGTGCACACGATCGTTCACGTCGAACTGACTCGAACGGGTGGCATCGGGAGTCAGTCGACTCAGACCCAAGCCTGCGCCAATGTAGATGTGATCAGCAATCTCTTTTGGCTGTCCGTAATCGGCTGGGCTTTTATTAGGCAGGCTATTGCAGCCGCTCAGGATTACCGCTGTGAGGGAAAGCACTGCAATGTGTCTGGCAGCGCCAGAACGATGGCCTTTTGCCGGTGGCAGCTTTAATAACCGTGTCATAAGAATCTTACCTGTTAGGAGTTTTGATGTTTCAAAGCCTTTATTACTTGGCTTCGAACGAATGTCCTGTCCGTGTTCCTTCAGCGTTGAATAGGTTCAACATACTTGCGATAGACGGCATAGCAATGCGCTGTCGCCCCATGCTCAAAAGATCATTCACATTCGAAGCCATCAATTACAGCTACACCCAAAATCATCCTGAATATTGGCTCTTCCATGCCGATTTCAGGTCGACAGGTACGCTATCCCTAGCTGTAATTTCAGACGCTCGTTCGATAGTTAGGTAGTCGGCGGTTTCAGCCATCCCTTGAGTTTTTGTGACGGTCAACCCTTTCTGGTCTGTTTGCGTAGTAATAGGCATGACTAAACCCAACACGCAACTCTCGTTGAAACCCTCGCCAGAGGCGCGATACAGCACCATCGAGGAGGTTTTATCGCGCATTGACAAGATCGATCCGAAGCGCTACGACCAAACCCGGAATTATCTGGATGGGGCAGTAACGTGGCTAAGCCCGTACATCACCCATGGTGTGATAAACACCCAAACCGTAGCCTCGCGAGTTCTGTCCAAGCACCCTGAGAAGGCTTGCTATCGGCTTTTATTTGAATTGGCCTGGCGAGAATTCTTCCACCGGATGTGGCAAGAACGTAAAGAAGAAATTTTTTGTGATCTGTATAACAAACAAGAGCATGTTGAGACGGACAGTGTTCCGCAAGCCATTGTCGAGGCTTCCACGGGCATCCACGTGTTGGATGAGGGTTTGCGCGAGGTGCAACAATCTGGGTGGATGCATAACCGACTGCGCATGTGGGTCGCTGGCATTGTCTGCAACATCGCGCACACGGCTTGGCAAAATCCCGCCCGGTGGTTGTATTATCACCTGTTGGACGGCGATCTGGCCAGCAACACCCTCAGTTGGCAGTGGATTGCTGGAACCTCTAGTAACAAACAATACATTGCCAACCAGGTCAATCTGAATATATACAGCCGCTCAAACCAGCACGATACTTGGCTGGACGTCGACTATGACACCTTGGCTAGAATGGCCACTCCGGAGGTGTTGAAACTACGAGTGACCTCGATTGACTTTGACCAGGAAGTTCCGGGTGAGCCGGTACCAGGGCAGTTTGCCGGGAAAATCGCGTTGCGATCTTTATGGAATTTAAACCCCGATTGGATGGCGCGTGATCCTGATGTGACCCACATATTATTTATCGAGCAGCAGCAGATTGAGCAATGGCCGATGGCATCGCACCGCTGGGCCTTCATTCTGCACTGGGTGGATCAGCTGGGAATCGATGTGTGGTCAGGATCGGTTGAGGATCTTGCCCGGTTGGAGGCGGGCGGCGCACAGTTCGTTCGCGAAGAGTATCCAGCGTGCGCACATTGGCCCGGAGCGGTGACCGAGCGCTCATTCCATTTTGGTGTGCCTGAAAATGATTACCGCAGCTTTTCGCAGTTCTGGAAGCAAGTCAAGTGACCCGGCGCTGTTACTCTGAACGCGGTAAGAAAAGTAGCCGGGATGTGCGTCATCAAGTCAAGACTTGTCCGGTCTGTCAGCGCCCGTTTCACAATCGACGCAAGTGGCAGGAACGTGGGCTGTGGGAATCGATTGTGTACTGCTCAGAGCGGTGTCGACGGACGGGCATCTCGTGAGGGAACGTTGGATATGGTGGGCGAAGCGCGATTTGAGGGTGCACGACAACGCAGCACTGAGACACATCGTCGACAGCGATTATGAGTGTTTGTCTCTATACGTGCTTGAGCCCTCCATCGGGGGTGCCCCCGAAACGTCAGGATTTCATGCCTTGGCAATCAGGGATGCGCTGACTGATCTTAAACAAAACCTTCAACAACGAGGTAGTGATTTAACGATAGTTGTCGGTGAAACCGTTGAGGTGTTGGACACACTCTATCGCGCCATGCCTTTTACCGGCATCGTCAGTCATGAAGAGACTGGCAGTGACATCACGTATCAGCGTGATAGGGCCGTGGCGCAATGGGCTAAGCAACATGACGTGCAATGGCTTGAGTTTCCTCAAAACGCGGTGGTCAGACAACTCACCAGCCGAGATGTGCGTCAGCAGATTGTGTGGGAAAGAATTTGGAACACACCGGTTCAACGCGCACCGCGAAAGATCATTCCGGTAGCCATTAAGTTGGATAAGAAAATCTTCTCTACCGATATACCGAGTAAAGAGAAGTTTGTCGCTTGGTCTAGTGATGCGGTGTCTGAATTGAATATCAGTGACCAGATTGATGGGTTGCAAGGTCGGCAGCGCGTCAGCGAAACCGTCGCCAGGGCGGATTTGGCCGATTTTTTAAATGAGCGTGGTGTTCAATATTCTGGTGGAATCTCGTCACCCAACAAAGCGTTCAGTGCGGGAAGCCGGTTGTCAGCACATCTTGCATGGGGCACCTTAAGCCTTCGCACCTGTTTCCACGAAACCATGGATCGCATGGGTCATTTGAAAGCGGATAAATCGCGGGAAGCGATTCAGTGGAAGAAAAGTCTGCGCAGCTTTCAGTCCCGATTGCATTGGCACGATCACTTTGTTCAGCGATTGGAGTCTGAACCCACGATGGAGTTTACCGCCCTTAATCCGGCCTATAAGTCGGTTCAGTACCTTGAGTCGGGTGACGAGTTGCAGGCAAGGCTCACGGCTTGGCGTCATGGCCAGACGGGCATACCCTTGATGGATGCCTGTATGCGTTGTTTGATGACAACCGGTTTTCTGAATTTTCGCATGCGTGCGATGTTGGTGACCACGGCGTGTTTTGGGTTTCAAATTCATTGGCGCGAGTTACTGCACCCGTTGGCTCAAGTGTTTGCAGACTACGAGCCCGGTATCCACATCTCTCAAATTCAGATGCAAGCGGGGATGGTCGGTATCAACACATTGCGGGTGTACAGCCCGCACAAACAATTACTCGACCAGGATCCGGATGCGCTCTTCGTCAAACGTTGGGTGCCGGAGCTGCAAGAATTTAGCGCCGAAGAAATTGCCCGCTACGAAACGCAAAGTCTCGGCGACTACGTAGCACCGATCACAAACATAACGGCCAATGCAAAAACCGTAAAAGACCAGCTGTACGCTATTCGACGCAGTGAGCAAGGAATGGAAGCTGCAAAAACAACACTGGAGTTGCACGGTTCGCGCTCATCCCCCAACGATCGAACCGCTAGCTCGCGTAGCAAGTGTGCTGGTAAAAGTGCTAAGCCGCGCACCCGGAACCGCCCAAAGAAGCGTGGTGACTCAGACGCTGCGCAACCTGATGAACCGGGTCCGCAGTTGAGCTTTGACTGGTAGGCTGCCTTCATTGGGGTCGCTTCATCAGGCGTCAGTATCAGGCGTCAGTATCAGGCGTCGGTTGAGCCCATCATCAGACCAATCACGATCACCGCTACCCACAGCGCACGCGTTCGCCCAATGCGCTCTCCCAGCCAAACGCTTGCGACGCAGACAGTCACCGCTGCAAAGGCGGCAAACCCGATGGATGCTCCGATTCGCCCCGGCCCGGCACTACCAACCAGGAAAACTCCCAGAGCTGCCGTTTCCAGCATGCTCTGCAGAGCAATCAATCCCAATATGGGTCGAGTGGGCCACTGCAGGCCAGCGTGTCTTATGGACAAAGCCATAACGAACCCAGCGGATGTGATCAGGGCGAATATTCGATTGAGGTACAAAGCGTCCGTTGCCCCCAAAATAGCACTGGCGTCCTGCGCCAGAAACATCCGCACAGACACCGCAAAAGCGGCAGCAAGGCCCAGTAATGCGGTTCTCCGGATCCACGCGGCTTCGTATTGATCATCAATGCCCGGTGTGACTGATTTTCTGGCCAGCATGGAGACACCGAAAAATACAATGACGACGGCCAACAATTGAAGCGCTGACCAAGGTTCACCGGCTAGGGCGTTCCAGCCAACCAGCATTACCGTGAACGTCGATGCCGCCGGCGAGGCAACACTGACGGGCCCGCGACGCAGTGCAAGATACAGAAGATAAAGGACCACGACGTTCAAAGAACCAGAGGCCGCTGAGGCCGCCCAGGCGCACGGGTGCCAGTCAGGCCAGTTGCCTGTGCCGATGAACCAGACGCTCATGCCAGCCGTGGACATGGCCATGACCAGCAGCGTCAGTGCGGCAAGGTCTGAATGCTGGGAGGTTTTTCGAGCAATCGCATCGGAAGTGCCCACCAGCAGAGCCGCCAACAGGCCCCAAAGAACAGCAATCATAGACGTGGCCGACGATCCGGGAGGCGTAGTATACGATCGTGCAGCGTTAGCCGCTAACGAACTTGATAAAGTCCGAACTGGCAGATCCTATACGGCAAAGTAGAGTTCGGAGTTCCGTTGCGGCTGTCTACCCATACCTGAACCATTTTCAACAACCTTCATCAAATCCTGATCTTCTTGGATTGCCTTGGGGATCATGGGTAGCGTGTGTTTTGACGTTCGGTTGGCTCAGAGTGACAGCATCGGGGCAGCCAAGGGGCAGCCAAGAACGCTTCATGCTGTTAGCCATGTGGCAGGAAATCATTCCGATGATGTGCCACTGAAGCTCTATTTTCGCAATGAAACGCTGGGTTTCAGCGCCTTCTTGGTATACGCGCGCGTAAGTTTCGCGCAAACCAAGCCGATTTATGGGCGTCTTAGCGACTAAGTACGCGCTCTCTTTTACTTCTGTGTAAACCAATGTGAATTATGGTTTGGCGGTGCGCATAATCTTTTCGCGGCCAACATAGACCCCCGTCATCAGTTAACGAATTGCTCGTCAATGGGCGAGAACGAAATCATCCAGAGGTAAACATCATGAATCTAGCTAGTTTGCGTAAACCAAAAAAAATCGCCGCCACAGCCCTTGTAGTGGCGAGTACCCTCATCATGCTACCGGTCGGTGCAGAAGAGTTAAGCTTTGGGCAGAGTTCTAGCGACGCCCGGTTTTTGTCTGATTTGATTGGCACGCCGGGGATTCGTCTGGGTCAGGGTGAACTCGATGATTTGGCCCATTTCACTGACGATCTTGGTTTTGACAACAACTCGGTTTATCAGCGATTGAACGCTGAAGACGATCGCCCGTTGCTTGGTGGCAACACAAATGTTGGTAATAAGATTCCTCCGCGACCGAACAATCGAGGAACCCGTGCAACGTTTCGCTTGTCGAACCCGAGTCTGTATTGGGAATAGCTGGGGGTGCATGTCAACGACAAGTTCAACCACCGAACCCTGACATAACTAGAATAACCCAGTCTGAATGAACCTAGGGCGCAAAAAAATGCAATTCACTATAATCCGGCAAGACAATGAGATAACCGCGGCTGCGGTAGTTATTGAGCGGGCGAGCTCTAACGAGTCCGCAGATTCTGACGAAGTGGACGGCTCACGTGCGCCGCGCCGGACACCCCCTCCAGCGAATACCAACAGCACAAATAGGTGCCAGTAAATAGTCCGGAGCCCGCCTAACCACAAAAACCGTAAAGGCACGGTGGAAAGCTTCGATTCGAGTAACCCTTGACGAAGGTGGTACACGGCTGGCTAGATGCGCTTGTTACAAACGCCCAGCGTCCCTTAGTATTGATTCCAATTGCTCGGTGCTTTCATGGTTGGAATCCAATGCATAGACGTAGGCGTTAGTCAAGTAGAAGTACGCGGCCACCGGATTTTCCGGAAAATTCAATGTAAACGCTTGATGATACAAGTTGACCAATGGGTGCAACGAGTCTGAATTCAAGTCGGCGTTCTGATGAGCTAGAACGAGAGCATCGTTCAGTTCTTCTGGCGTCATGGTTCCCCGCGGGTAACCTGTGACGCTACCCAATGGTGGAAGTTGTGCGTGGGAGAGTCCATGGCCGGAGAAAAGCGTCCGCCATCGAACTGTTCGCCGTAGCGTCCTCGCTGCATACCCTCGACAACGAAGATGTCTTCTTCAAAAACGGTTTTCCACAGCTTGGCGTTTTCGGTTCTGTGCTGTCGACGTTGCAAATCATCGTCGGGTTTTTGTGCGTAGTAAAGTTCGATCTGCTCTCGGGTTTTGTCTTTTGATATCGGCTCGAGAACTATGCCGAAAAGATGATCCCGATGTACGCCCAGTAGCACGTTCGGGTACACGGCTATGTACTCAGCGCCTTTGTCCCAACGTGCGGACAGCCCTTCGAAGTCTGCAAAAACGTTGTTGTCAGTATCTGTTAATTGTTGGTACACCAATGTACCTTGGCCGGAGTAAGTGTCACGTTGCTCGATGTGATAGTGATCCTCTAATCGTGAGTAGCTGTTAAGGCCTGGGTGAACCCAGGGTAGGTGGTAACTTTCGCAGTAGTTTTCCACCGCCAGCTTCCAGTTAGTGTTGACTTCAAGCGTAAACGATGACTCCGGACCACCGTGAAAGTGCGGTTGGTCAAATTCCTTCCATCGAGACATCAGCTCTTGATGCGATATTTCGAAGTCTTGCATCGTCCCATCAATATTAACGAAGACGACATCGTGCCAGAGATAAGAGCGGATAGTGAACAGACCCAACTCTTCGGGACAAATGTTGGCGTGGGTGTTTTGTCCAGGGCCACCGACGTGCGGTGTGGTCTTTAAGTCTCCATTCAAGTCGTAGCACCAGCTGTGATATGGGCAGCGAATGATTCGTTTGATGTTCTTTGGCTTGTCAACCAGGATCATCCCTCGATGTCGACAGGTGTTCTGGAACACGTTGACGTTGCCGTCGTGATCTCTAACCATAAGCAACGGCACGCCAAGAAACGTGACAGGTTTGGCGTCCCCTGGTTCGGGGATGTCTTTGCCAAAACCTATGCCCGTCCAGTTGGCGAACAACACGGTCCGTTTCTCCAGGTCGAAAACCTGATCACTGGTGTAATGCTCATTGGGTAAGCCCCGTGCGTTTTCAACAGGATTCATTACCGGCTTAAGCTGAATGGTTCTATCGCTCATGGCATTCCTAATTCTCAGTGGTGCATGGCAAGCGTATCTTTGTGGTGTTTGCACGGTTTGCCAGTAAAGCGAAGCGTCCCGCATAGGGCCTGAGGGTGTCAAGCTCATTTGGGCGATTCTGCACCGCTGATAATCGAATTTTGGGCCCAGACTCAAATTCCAGCGAGATTCTGAGTATACGGCGGTGTAAGGTCTGCGTAATCCACACCCATATCAGGGCGTTTCAGCCTTACGCAGGACCTGTATTTTTACTTTTGTGTATACAGGTAATCAAAAGTGCCTGGCAATGTTGATAATCAGTTCAGACCTTAGGAACGCCAAGTTCCACCGACTCAAACATTGATCTTCAATAGATTGAAGGATGAAGAATATGACCATCAAGAACACAGCCAGCCTGAAGACAGCCATCGCCACCGCAGCAGTGTTGGTGAGCGCAACAATCGCTTTGCCTGCCAGTGCCGCTGGGTTATCGCTGGGTTTACACAACGGCACCCCACAGGTAGACGCACCTTCAAATGGTTTCGGTAACGGATCGGCCTACGAGCACCTGAACTTAAGTCGCGACAACATGCATTTTGGCGACAGCAAAACTGGCAACAAGGGTCTGTTCTCTCAGTCAGGCTCAAGCAGCGTCAACGCTACGATTCGTCTTTCAAATACTGCCCTATATTGGGAGTAAGGAATGAAGCGGAAATCTCTAGATGATTCCAGCTTCCAAACTGGCCGCGACCGTGGTTCCCAATTCGGCGCATTGGGCGATAAAAACCTCATCAAATTCACCCTTGCATAGTAAGGGCGGTTGAATTAATCGCCATTTCAGACCCGTTGTGATGCTTTCGATCGCACGTCTGGTGCCCGTTCCATCATGGCCGGCTCGCACATAAAATGCGAAGGGTAATCCTTCGGTGCTCTCTAGGCAGTCATAATAACAGCGGTCAAATACGTCTTTTATTAAGCCCGCCATATAACCCAGGTTCTCCGTAGTGCCGATGATTACCGCTTGAGCGGCTTTTATATCCACAGACGTTGTGTCCAGAGGGGAAAGGACTCGTACCGTTACGCCGGAGATATCGGGATCGTTTGCACCTCTAATCACGGCATCACGCATTCTCTGTGTGTTCTCCGAAGGGGCATGAGCCATGATGATCAACGTTTTTTGTTTTCGCATAGGATTCTAAGCTTGCGGAAGACGGACTCTCAGGCTGGCTGTATGGATTGTTGTTGAGCACACACTAGAGTATCAGAATATTCTACGGTCTTAACTGCCTCATGCTGTGTGGCGTAACCTCTCTTTAGAGTCTACCGATTGAGAGCTCTGAAGTGATTGAGCGATGGATCGGCAAAGTTGTAAACTTCATGACGTTGTTAACTCGCGTGATTGATCAACCTGAGCGACGAATTTACAACGATGAGCGAGTGCTAGCGTCGGAGAAAATTGTCAGTCTGTTTGAACCGCGCACCGACATCATCGTCAAAGGTTTGCGCGATGTGTAGTTCGGTCACAAAGTGAATTTGGCGACGTAGCCGGATGGCTTTATAACCTACTGCAGAGTAGAGCGAGGTAATCTAGCAGACGCTTTGTTGTACATGCCGGTACTCAATGCCAGCCAGAGCGATTACGGGGTAATTCCTCACTCGGCTGTTGCTGACGGTTGCTACGCGAGTCAAGCAAATGTGGCGTCAGCAAAAGCGCTAGGCGTTAAACGCAATGTCTTCAGTAAAATGGGTGGACTGACGCTGGTGGACATGGGCGTGAAGAAGACAACATTCGATCTTTTGCGCAGCTTTCGTGCCGGTGTTGAGGGCAATATATCGGAGCTTAAACGTGCATTTGGTGTAAGCAAGGCGAGCTGGAAAGGACACGATAGGGTTAAAGCCTTCGTCTCGTCGTCGGTGTTGAGAGCTACAACCTGATACGGTTGCGGGCTTGCCTTCGTCGGTGATTAGAACTGACAGCGTTAGGCTCACTGAGCCCAGTTGTAGGCACAGAACGCTCGAATGGTTTTTCCCGAATGGGCTTGGGCCTGAATGATATCGGCCCACTGCTCGGGGCTGCGTCGTTTGGCTCGTTTTTTCATGCTCGGTCTCAACTGACAATAGGAAGCCAGAGGGTCCTACGAACGTGAATTAACCTCAACATGTGCTGGGTAGAGCGTTTACAATACAAAAGCCAATAGTGTGTTATCAGGACTTTTGACAGAATAAAGACACCTGCCTTCTGCGTGTAAAGTTAATGTCTGTTTTGTGAAATATCTACGAGCTGACGTGTTACTTCTAATTGGAGAGCTTTGTGATCGGTTGGGCCGATGAGTGTATTTAATGACATTCATCACGATGTTGCCTAGTGGCGTTCGTTGGTTTCTATAGCAAATTTACGCGGCGCTGCCTAAATGCTAGGTTTTATTAATCGCTGTAACGATTTGCCATAATCACTCTTTGCAAACAGCGCCGCTCGCCTCTCAAAAGCTTCTGCGGATATCCAGCCTTGCTCATAAGCGATCTCGTCTGGGCTGCCTACCTGCAGGCCTTGTCGTTTTTGAAGCGTTCTGACGAAATTGCCAGCTTCCAGTAGAGCGTCGTGTGTACCGGTATCCAACCAAGC